>DATJXK010000180.1:0-7772 GCA_035500235.1 Pseudomonadales bacterium
CTGGTTGATTTCCGCCGGGGCGGTCAGCTTCAACATCAAACAATCTGCGAATACCAATGGCCCCTTTACCACCATTGCCAGCACGACATCCACGACGTTTACCAATACTGGCCTCGCGAACGGGGCCAGCTATTATTACGCCGTTTCGGCCGTGAATGCGTCAGGTGAAAGCAGCAATTCCCTTGAAGTCTATGCAGTGCCGGCTGCTCCCCCGACCAATCTGGCTTTGAACAAGCCGGTCTTTGTAAGTTCGACTCAAAGCGGCAATCCCGCTACCAATGCGGTAGACGGCAATACCACCACCACGCGCTGGGCTTCTGATTGGAGCGATCCGCAATGGATTTATGTGGATTTGCAGAATACTTATAACATCTCGGAAGTAGACCTTTACTGGGAGTCGGCTTACGCGACGGCTTTCCAGATTCAGGTTTCTCCCGATGCCACGAACTGGACTACGATCTACAGCACCACTACCGGCACCGGTGGCACGCAATTTTTGAGCGGATTATCCGGGACGGGCCGCTACGTCAGAATGTATGGGACAGCGCGAGGAACGAGTTATGGCTATTCGCTCTACGAATTTCAAGTTTTTGGCACACCAGCCAATCTGCCGCCGGTCCTGGCTGCGGTTCCCAATCAGTCCATTCTGGCCGGTCAAACTCTGCTCGTTACAAACTCTGCCAGCGATCCAAATATTCCACCGCTGCCTTTGAGCTTTAGTCTCCTCCAGGCACCTGCCGGTGCTACCGTTGGTTCAGGCTCTGGCATATTTGCCTGGCGTCCGATGATTTCCCAATCGCCTTCCACTCAAAGCGTCGTCGTGGCTGTTTCTGACAACAACCTGCCACCGCTTTCAGCCACTCAAAGCTTCAACATCATCGTCGCTCAACCAGCCGCGCCCACTGTCAATGCGTCAACCGTGGGCAATGGCCACTTCCAATTCACGATCAATGGCAATACGGGACCGGATTACCTGATTCAAACTTCGACCAATCTGACTTCGTGGACCACCACTTTTACCAATAGTTCTCCCTCGTTGCCGTTTATCTGGATAGATACCAATTCCCCGGTTTATCCGGCGAACTTCTATCGGGTCTTGCTGGGCCCATGATTATTTAAGAACAAGAGGAGTGCTCGCGGCCAATCCCAAAGATGGGTTAATCGGGTCTTTGACCTGAAAGGTAAAAGCCGTACGCCAAAGGACGCGTCATTTCCCTGTTTACGTTCTTTGGAACTTGGAACAAACTCATTCTGGATAAAGTCGGCGCAAGCTTATAGAGGAAAAATTTCATGCCTGAAAATTCTGAATCGTCGGCGGCCAATGACGCGCGCTTTCGGCTGATGGTCGTTGCGGGCACCGCCCTTAGCCTGGCGGTGGCCTACGGCTGGATGGCCGGTTTTGCCCGGCAACCTGACGGAGACTTCTCGTTCCAATGGCAGTGGCCCATCCCGCTCTGGGCGTTCATCGGCCTGGTCAGCACGGTTTATTTCTGGGGAAAAATCTGGCCGGCGCAAGATCGGGCGGTGACGCGCAAAGACATCGTGTTGGGTTCGCTCGCGCTGCTGTTGCCCGGGCTTTGGTGGCTGATTTCTCCGTTACGGTCGTTGTCCGGCCAGCATGCGCATGAAGTGACCGAGGGACTCGTCGCAGCGGCCATAGTTTTATCATTTGGCGCCTGGATGGTTTTCCGCCTGGCCCGGGGCTTTTTGGAGGAAGATTCGGAAGATCTCAAAAACCTCGATGCTCATGCCGGGGACGACAAAGATTTAAAGAAGTAGCCCGCCCGTGGCCTACTTAAGGTATTGGTTGCCAAAACCGTTTGAAACCCGTCTAATTTCCCGTAATGTGTGGCATGAAAGTTTGGTTTTCCATCGTCGTGGTCCTTTGCTGCGCCTTTGTGGTTTGCCTCGGGGATGAGTCGGCGGACACCGGCGCAAAGGGTATAACGGCTTTTAAGGGGGGCGATTACGACCAGGCGATCGATTATTTTAGCCGCGCCATCGAGCTGAACACCAACTACGTAGGCGCTTATTATTATCGGGGTTTGTCTTACATGGGAAGGAACGAGTTTAATCATTCCATCGCTGATCTTAGCCAGGCGCTGCTGCTTAATACCAATTACGCCGACGCTTATTATTTTCGCGGGGTCTGCTACATGAACGAAAAAGAGTACAACCTGTCACTCGCGGATTTGACCCGATCGCTCTTGTTGCAAACCAACCTTGGCACGCTGATGGTGCGCGCTTACGTTTTTTCCTGCGTATCGAATTATAACAACGCCATTGAAGATTATAACAAGGTGGTACGGCTTAATCCCACCAGCGTCCAGGCCTATCTGGGAAGGGGGCGCGCATTTATTTTGGACGGCGCATTTGGCCTGGCGGTGATGGACTGTAATTCGGCGCTGGCCTTGAATCCCAATTCGCTGAGCGCCTACCAGGAACGCGGGCAGGCTTATGAGAACGAAGGTGATTATGACGATGCCATCGCGGATTACGACAAGGCCATCCAGCTAAACTCCCGTGACAGCGTTACCTATTACGCGCGGGGGGAAGCCTTCACCCAACAGGGCAAATTTTCCAATGCCATTCCGGATTTTACGGCGTTCATTGCGTTAAATCCCAATGACGCTACCGCCTATAGCCAGCGGGGCTGGTGCCGGGATGAAATCGGCGATTACGGCGGCGCGCTGGAGGATTATCAGAAAGCGATCGCCGTGGATACCAATTCAGCCTGGGGTTACAACAACATCGCCTGGGAGCTGGCCGTTTGCCCGGGAGCGCAGTTTCGCAATGGTGCAAAAGCATTGGAATACGCGAAGAAAGCCTGCGAGCTGACTGATTGGAAAAATCCCGCGTACCTCGATACCCTGGCTGCTGCTTATGCGGAAAGCGGAAAGTTCGATGACGCGGTAAAATGGGAAACGGAAGCCCTGAAAGGTTTATCGGATAAAGACACGGTTGAGGGACAAAAAGCGCTCGCCCTTTACAAGCAGGGAAAACCGTACCACGAAGAACCGAACAAAAGCCCCTAGGCGCGGCGGACAGGTCTCACCGAACGGCGCACTTTCACCGGCACAAGCTTTTTAGCATTCGCGCGGTTATAGAGGATGCGGCCAATCCCGAACAGGAAAGGAATGGTCAGCAACGCCATGGTGCTGGGTTCGGGCACAACGGGCGCGGCCAGCGAAGGGCCGTTGATGCTGAATGCCGGGACGAATGTGGATGGTGACAAGCCGCCGTTGTTAAAAAAGGCCGACTGGTCGAAAATCGCGTTGCCAGTGGGCGCAGTGCCCGCCTGCCAATAACTGGACGCGCCACCGAATGTGGGAGCGCTGCCGTCCCATGAACCGTAAGCAAAGAGCCAGTAATCCTGGTTGGCCTGGAGCGTGGCCGGGGACGAACCGGAAAACGTGAATGCGTCCGTGATACCGCTGTTAGGCGCGGGCGCATTTAAAGAAACCACCTGGGAGCCCATCCCAAACAGGTTATTCCCGAACTGATAACTGTTATAGATGCTGACGGAGGGCGTGATGCCGTTTTGCCCGCTGTAACCGCTCAGCCACAACGTCACACTGCTCAAGCTGATGTCCGTGGTAGGAGTGAAGAGGACCGCGCCGCCCCAGGTATTGCCGGAGGCAAACGACAGGCTGAATGAGCCGCCGCCGCCAAGGGAATTGCCGAAGACCGGCGAATCCGCTTTCATGGATAAAGCACTGAGGAACAACAACCCGGCGAGTAATGAGACAGTCCGTTTCACTGTTATATTATTTCTCACATTGGCCTCGGTTTGTCTATGCAGTCTTGGGCTGCCGTTATTCACATTTGAGACAAGACCAAGAAAACCGCGTTCATAAGAATTTGGCAAGGATTTAAATTATCGTTGCCGTTGACGGCGATGGCTTAGCTGGCGGCCGATGCCAAAAACCAGCGAAAAGCCCAATAAAGTGAGGGTTCCCGGCTCAGGCACGGCGTTGATTTCAAACGCGGGCGGGACGGCGGATTGTCCGCTAAAGCCGCCGTTGACGTAATAATTGGCCTGGTTATAGGCCGCGCCGCCGGCGGGAGAATTTCCCGTCTCCCAATAGCACGCGGCACTGCCGTAGTTAGAGGTGCCGTCCCATTGGCCGTAGGCAAATAACCAGTAGGGCGTGTTGGCCTCGAGAATCGTTTGCGCGGATGCGTCGGTAAAGATAAAGGGTGCAGTGGAGCCGTCGTTGGGCGCGGGAGTGCCCAGGGTGGCGATTAAGGCGGCCAATTGATAATTACCGGGTCCCATTTGCTGGCTGGTGTAGATGCTGACGCTGGGGATCACGCCGTTTTGGCCAGTATAACTGTTGAGCCACAGAGTGACGCTGCTGAGGCAGATGTCTTGCGAGGGCGTGAATAAAACGGCGCCGCCAAAGGTGTTGCCGGCGGCAAAGGCGAGGCTGAAGGCGTTGCCGAAACCGGGAGAGTTGCCAAAGACGGGACGGTCGGCCCTGGCAGTAAGACAAAGCAGGAGCACGCTCAACCCCAGTAGACTTTTCCCGATTCCCTTCATTACATTACACGATCCTTATTTATCATTCTGCCGCACCGTAGCCATGGCACAGGCGGGGCATGAACCGCTTGTTTTTATATAAGACGCTTGAAAGAAAAAAAAGTCACCAACTTTCTTCGGTGGCTGGCTGATAGTTGAACTCCTCGCGGAGGGCCTTCACTCTGAAAACACAAGGAGGATGAGGAGGCCTCTGAGCCGGGACTCGATATAGAGGAACGAAGTGGGAGCCCGTTGCCCCTTCCGGAGTCCAAGGTTGAACAATTGGGTTTCCGTCCCGGTTTAAAGCATGCACGTCAATTGGCCTTTTTCTTTTTGATGAAAAGTTTGAACGAAGCAGCCGATAGAAATTCAAAGCTTGTGGCAATTTCATTGGTCAGATGGGGCAGGTTAATGCAGCGTAAAAAGCGTAAAATAATGGATTTATATCGTTGGGGAACTTTGGTTTGGTCGATTTTCGGCTCGACTTTCCATAATGGCGATGTGAAGGTAATGGCAGCAGGCAACTAAGAATTCAATGGCGAGGCTTTTGATTAAAACCGCTGGAATGGAAAGCCAGGCGCTGGAGTTGCGCCCGGGTATCAACCGGGTGGGCCGCAGCCCGGACAGCGATTTCCTCATCAATCATCCCACGATTTCCACGAACCATGCGGAAATCATCTTATCGGCGGATGGGGTCTTGTTACGGGATTGCCATTCGACGAACGGGACTTTTGTGAACGGCGATCCGATCAAGGAAGCGCAGTTGATGCAGGGCCAGACGGTGACGCTGGGGGATGTGGAATTATTTGTGGAATCCACAGAGGCGCATGTGGTGATCCCGGAGTATGAGCGGCCGCGGCCGAAACCGCCGGTGGTATTGCCGGGAGGCGGGATGATTTGCCCGCGGCACACGCAGGCAGTGGCCAAGTACAAGTGCACCCATTGCAGCGAGATCATGTGCAGCGAATGTGTACACGTGTTGCGGCGCAAAGGCGGCAACCCGCTGTTTCTGTGCCCACTGTGCAGCCATAAATGCGAACCGATCCAGGTGATCGGGGAAAAGAAGAAGAAAAGTTTCGTGGAATTTTTGCAGGAAACGGTCAAGCTCAAGTTCAAGCACACAGTCAATAACGCCAACTCGAAGAAGAAATAGACGTTGGGACGTTAGCCTTTAGATTTTCTCCCTTTTAAGCATCTGCAAAACGCATGGTCACTGCTACCGCCATTGCATTTCGCACGAATTTTTAGCAGGTAAACTCACCTTTAGGCGCATAAAACCGTCATGGCATACCATCGGCTAATGGGTTGCGTGGTTATTAAATGAACTAAGGAAAGAGGGATTATGAAAAGGGTTGTATTAAATAATATCGTTTTGGCGGTGGTGCTTTGCCTGTTTGGCGCGCGGGCTTTTGGCGATGACAGCATGAGTGTGACCAATCCGCCAATGGTACTGACTCCGGCGGGTTTCGCATGGGACGCGTCGCTGATTAATCTCAAGGAGATCCGGCTGGGTGAAGCGGCGCAAACCAATTCGCAAAATCCGGACGTGCAGGAATTTGGCCGGCGCATGGTGCGGGACCATTCGCGAATGAATGCCCGGCTGGAAAGAATCGCCCAAGGCGAGGGACTGCAATTGCCGAGCACCAATACGTTTTACATGCCGGTATCCTCCCCGGCAGAAAAACAAGCCACGGAATTGATGTCGGAGACACCGCAGGAAAAACTGCGTGACGCACAATTGGATGTGCAAAGCCTTGCTTCCCTTTCCGGGCCGGCCTTTGACCAGGCGTACGCGGAAGCCATGGTAGCCGGGCACCATAAAGCGATGGATTTGTTCCAGAACGCTTCGTCGACGTTATCGGACGAGGACCTTAAAAAATATGCCGATCGCGGCTTGAAAGCGATTCGCGACCATTATGAGATGGCGCAAAAGCTCCAGTCCAAGGTAGCGACAAACTCATCCATGGGCACGACCAACGCGCCGGGGATGTAATAAGAATTTGCTGCTACGTTACACGTAGACGCCAGGGAGAAGAACCGTTGGGTTTCCGCTCTGCCGGTATCGGACCGGCAGAGCGGAACTTGACACAATCAATCACTTAAAATTTTTTACGGTTTGAACCAGCGCAGAAATATTATCCAACTTTGCATCCGGCGGCACACCATGACCAAGATTAAAAATATACCCGCGCGCGCCGCGCATCTCTTCGAGGATGCGCCCGGTTTCCGCAATAACTTCGGGCAGCGTGGCCGTCAGCAGCGCGGGGTTCAAATTTCCCTGAAGTCCCACGTGCGCAGGCACGAGTTTACGGACTTCAGCCAGCCGGATTCCGGGGCCAATGCCCAAAACATTCGCGTGCGTTTCTACGAGTGTGCCCCAGTGGTTGTGGACATCCTTCGAAAAGACGATAACCGGGACAGTGGCGCCGAGCGCGGAGATAATTTGTTTCATCCATCGGGCCGAGCCCCCCGCAAAATCATCCTGCGAGAGCAATCCGCCCAGGCTGTCAAAGATTTGAACCGCATCCGCCCCGGCAGCGATTTGCATTTGCAATAGTTTCGTGACCGCGGCGGTGAGTGTTTCCATGAGGAGCGAAAACGTTTCGGGCTGCGAATGGAACAGGTTTTTCGCGCGGGTAAATTCACGGGCGCTCCCACCTTCCAACATAAAATTCGCCAGGGTCCAAGGTGAACCGGCAAATCCAATGAGCGCAGTTTTTTCGCCGAGTGACTTTTTCAAAAGCCTTATGGCCCTCGGGATGTAATCAAGTTTTTCCGGCAGTGCGGCGGTATCAAGCCGGGTAATATCGCTCCGCTCGCGTAACGGAAAGTCCATCTGGATGCCGCCGCCATCACGGAACCGGTACCCCTGGCCGAGGCCTTCGGCGGCCACCAGGATATCGCTGAACAAAATGGCGGCGTCGAAATCAAAGCGCCGGATGGGTTGCAGGGTGACTTCGGCGGCCAGTTCGGGAGTGCGGACGAGCTCAAGAAAGTCGTGTTTGGCTTTTAGTTCGCGATATTCCGGGAGGGCGCGCCCGGCCTGCCGCATGAGCCAGACGGGCGGGCGATCCACGGCGCGGCCACGGCACGCGTCAAGGAAACGCCGGCGGTTGGTTGAGGTGGTGACACTCATTTTGTCCGCAGAGCATACGCAGAAACCCGCGAAACGGCGAGCCACTTTTCTGCGCAATTTGTGCGCAACTTTATTTCGGGGACGGTTTTTAACTTTTGGAGCGATGAAAGATGA
>DATJXK010000181.1:0-33823 GCA_035500235.1 Pseudomonadales bacterium
CTGGTTAAACCAGAAAAAACTCATCTCCAGGCCGACGCCGGGTTCAAGCAACGTGAATTTGCCCTGGTCAGCTGCAGCCTTGAATGTGTCATAATCGAAGGGATACACGAGATCATCCACATCACTTTCCCCGCTCAAAAAACGCAATTTCAACGCCTCCAAACTTGGGACGGTGGTGAAAATGATATCGTCGAAATAAGGCAGGCGCGTGCCATTGGTATCTACTTCGAGAAAATAAGGATTGCGTTCGAGGATGGTATATTGCCCCTGCTTGTATTCTTTCAAACGAAATGGCCCGCTGCCGACGACCTCGCTCGGGTCTGAATTGGCGTTGTAGGCCGAAGCGAACGTTCCGTCAGCCACCGATTTTTCCAAAGTATGTTTTGGCATAATGGCCACGCCTGCGCCGAACGCTTCCAAAAATGGCGCAAAAATTTCCGGGGTCACTACTTGAATGGTCAGATCGTCCACTTTGGTCACCTGGAATTGTTTTCCGCCAACGGTGAAAGGATCACGGGTCACATTGTCAATTTTCGGATTAAAAATAATATCGTTCCAGGTAAACACGACGTCGTCCGCGGTCAGGGGAGCGCCGTCGCTCCAGCGAAGGTTTTTTCGCAGGCGGAAAGTCCAGGTTTTACCGTCAGGTGAATTGGTCCAAAATTCAGCCAATCCCGGCTTTACCGTCTGGGTCGGCTCATCAAAGTTCAGCAATCCCCAAAACATAAATCGCAGGATGTCGTTTGAGGATGATTCGTTGGCAGTGATGTAATTGAAGGTTTTGGGTTCGCCGGGTTCAGCAATGATAAAACGTCCACCGCGAATGCCCGGGGTACAATTCACCACCACGGGTGGGTCGGGCAAGGGATAGTTTGTCGTGGAATTTTCCGATGGGCTGTTTTCCGCCGTTTGACTGTTTTTGCCGCATCCGGAAAGACAAAGAACGGCTGCACCTAAAGCGGCGACCGCCTGGACCAACTTCATTTTCATCCTCATGTGCAAAAACATTCGCTTTTTCCCGGCAATAAGTCGAGTTTTGAATTGTTACCCGCCTTTTGGCTCGCGCGGGCGGCCCGTTTTTGTGATGCTGGGGCGGTTTTGAGATGTGGCAATTTATTTTAAAACGGCTGCTGCACATGATTCCGCTGCTGCTGGGTGTGTCGCTGCTGACCTTTCTGCTCATGGCGCTCTCGCCGGGGAACTATTTCACGGCGCTCCAACAAAACCCGCAAATTTCGCAGGACACCATTAAACAATTGCAGGCGCAGTTCCACCTGGATAAGCCATGGTACGTACAATACGTTTTCTGGCTCAAAAATGTTTTCTGCGGCAATTTCGGCTATTCCATGGCCTATAAAATTTCCGCCACTTCGCTCATCATCACCCGCCTCTGGAACACGTTTGTCCTTTCCTTTACGGCCTTGATCATTGCCTGGGGCATTGCTATTCCGCTGGGGATTTGGGCGGCGGTACGGAAAGACTCGTGGGTGGACCATACCTGTTCCTTTTTTGCTTTCGTAGGATTGTCTGTTCCCGATGTCCTGCTATCGCTGCTCGCCATGTGGTTTGCCGCCTCGACCGGCTGGTTTCCCGTCGGCGGCCGGGAAAGCCCTCTGCATGATTTCTTAACACCCGCGCAACAATTTTGGGACCATATCCATCATCTGATTTTGCCTGCCATCGTCTTGGCAGCTTCGGACTTGGCTGGAATCATGCGCCGGATGCGTTCCTGCCTGCTGGATACGTTGCGCGCCGAATATGTTACCGCCGCCCGCGCCCGTGGCCTGAGTGAAGGCTGGGTGATTTACAAACATGCCCTGCGCAACGCCATTAATCCATTGCTAACCATTTTTGGGTATTCCCTGGCCGGACTTTTGAGCGGAGCGTTCATCGTGGAAAATATTATGGCCTGGCCGGGACTGGGTCGATTGACCGTCGAGGCATTTTTTGCCAAAGATTCATACCTCGTCGTGGATACAGTCGTCATGGCCACCGCGTTGCTGGTTGCAGGAAATTTTATCGCTGATTTGTTGCTGGCCTGGAGCGACCCAAGAATCCGGCTCAAATAAAATGGAAACCGCCGAGCCCATCGCTATCACCGAAACGCCCTCCGCGTCCTCTCCTTGGCGTTTGTTCTGGCGCCGGCTTAAGCCGCGCAAGATCGCCCTGGTCGGCGGCGTCATCCTGATTGTTCTCTACAGCATCGCCATCGTTGCCGGTTTCATTGCGCCTTACCGTTATGACCAAATCGATGACAAGGCGTTCTTTCATCCGCCGGTTTGGCCGAGGTTCCACGGACTTCATTTGGTAGTTCCGCGTTATGAACAATTGCCAGGCGATTTTAATTACCAGGTGGTTTTGAGCGATACGAAGCCGCTCCATTTTTTTATTCATGGGGATAAATACCAATTCCTGGGATTCATCCCCTGCTCCATTCATTTATTCGGCACGGGCGATGGTGATTATCCGGTCTTTCTTTTTGGGGCGGACCAATTTGGGCGCGACATTTTTTCGCGTCTGCTCTACGGCTCGCAAGTTTCGCTCTCGATAGGAATCGTTGGGATTTTACTGTCATTCAGCATGGGAATGATTGTTGGCGGAATGTCGGGTTATTTTGCCGGTGCGGCGGACACGATCACAATGCGGTTTTGTGAACTCATCATGTCCATTCCGGCGCTGTACTTGATTATTTCGCTGCGCAATGCCTTTCCACCGGGCATGAGTTCATCACAAGTGTACGCCATGATTATCATCATTTTGAGCTTCATTGGCTGGGCCAGCATGGCACGGGTCATCCGGGGAATGTCGCTTTCGCTGCGGGAACAGCAATTTATTCTCGCGGCGAGCGCGATCGGCCAATCGCATCTCAAAATCATCGTGCGCCATATTTTGCCGAATACATTTTCGTATGTCATCGTGGCCGCCACCTTGAGCGTGCCGTATTATATTTTGGGCGAAGTGGTATTAAGCTTCCTCGGCGTGGGCATCCAGGAACCGCAGGCGAGCTGGGGACTGATGCTGAACGCCGCGCAAAATACGGAATACATGCAGCGTTTTCCCTGGCTGCTGGCGCCCGGCGCGGCGATTTTTATCACCGTTCTGGCTTTCAACTTTCTCGGCGATGGTTTAAGAGACGCGGCGGATACGAAACAAAATTAGCGCATGGCCTTGCTCGAAATCAAAAATCTGAAAATGGACTTCGGCAAAAATGCCGCGGCGTTGCGGGCCATCGACGGCATTTCCCTGTCCATCGGCGCGGGCGAAACCGTCTGTCTCGTGGGCGAAAGCGGCTGCGGCAAAACCGTGACCGCGCTTTCCATTGGCCGGCTCGTTCCCTCGCCCCCGGCCAACTATATCAGCGGCGAAATTTTGCTGGATGGCCGGGACGTGCTTAAAATGCAGCAAAAGGAGCTGCAAAAAATTCGCGGTGGCGTCGTCAGCTATATCTTCCAGGAACCGGGCGCGGCGTTGAATCCGGTGTTCCGCGTGGGCAACCAAATCAAAGAATCGCTCAAACTGCATCGCCCTGAAAAAGCGACGGACGAAGAAGTGATTCGCCTGCTGAAACTGGTGGGCATTCCGGCGGCGGAATCGCGCATTCGCAATTACCCCTTCGAAATGTCCGGCGGCATGCAACAACGCGTGATGATCGCCATGGCGCTGGCGAGTGAACCGAAATTGCTCGTGGCGGACGAACCCACGACCGCGCTGGACGTCACCATCCAGGCGCAGATTTTGGATTTGTTGCGCGAGCTGAAGCAGCGGCTGGGCATGGCCATTCTCCTCATCACGCATAATTTAGGCATCGTGGGCGACATGGCGGATCGCGTGGCCGTGATGTACGCCGGGCAAATTGTCGAGCTGGCGCCTGCACGCGAGTTGCTGCGCCGTCCATTGCATCCTTACACGCGCGCGCTGATGAATTCCGTACCGAAGCTGGCCGCCGGCGCCGACCGCCTTTCGGCCATTCCCGGCAATGTGCCGCGCATTGGCAATTTCCCGCCCGGCTGCCGGTTTTATCCGCGCTGCCCCAGCGCGCGGCCTGAATGCGCCAACACCGCGCCTGAACTCGTGGAAGTCGAGCCCGGCCGCTGGGCACGATGTTTGTATGCGAAAGAATTGACGGCGTAGGAAATAACCGGCAATACAGATGGCGACGTTTCCCAACTAATGGCTGACACCAGGTTTCCATCACACGGCACAAGCGAGGCGGCCAGCAATCATTGGAACTGCGCGGGACTTTTTTTGATGATCGCCATTATCCTCATGGCGTCGAGTTCCCTTTTTGTGCATCCGGTCAAGCAGCGTGACTTCCTGGGCATCTACACCGTCGTTTCAGCCTTCAACCAGGGACACGATCCGTACGGCACCGCTGCCCTGCCGCCGGTGGAAGGTGAGGATCTCGCGCCCTATGTCTATCCGCCCTACACGCTTTATCTTTTTCGGCCAATCACGTGCTTTAACTTCGTCACTGCCGGGCGGATTTTTTTGGCCCTGAAACTGATCGTCGCTGCCGGTCTCATTTTTCTCTGGCACCGGCTATTTAATCTAAACCAGTATCGCGGCCTGTTTTGGATTCTCGTTCCCCTCGCCTTTAGTGGGACATTGATTGCCGATATTCGGGCCGGGAACATTTCCATTTTTGAAGAACTTGCCATTTGGACGGGCTTTTATCTCTACAGCCAAAAAAAGACTGCCGGCTTTGGCATCGCCATCCTCCTCGCAGCCAGTTTCAAACTCACCCCCATTTTACTGCTCGGTTTGCTGGCCACAAAATGGAGAAAAAAAGAACTGCTCCAGGGAGCCATCTTTGGCGCGATGCTTATTTGCCTGCTAGCAGCCAGCGCGGTTATTTGGCCGGAGCTATTCGCCAGCTTTGTGAAAAATGCCCGCAGCCTCGGCTCGGAGCACGGAGAAAACAATCCGTCCACGTGGGCTTTGATTGGCGACATCGCTCATTGGTTGAAAATAAAAACTGGCCACGCTTTGCCATCCATCGTCCCGCTGGCCGCCTATGCAGCGGTCGCGCTTGGCGCCATCACCGTTTCCGGGAAAATGTTTTTGCGGCTGCGATCATTGGAAGAAAAAAAGGCCGACCTGTGGCGCATTTGCCTGCTGTGTCTGTTATTTGCACTCGTCGTCCCGCGCATCAAAGATTACAGCTACATCCTGCTCATCGGGCCCTCGCTCTACGTCCTGGCTTCCGCCAAATGGGTAAGCCCCGTCGTTCCGCTCGGCGCATTGCTGACTATTTTCTCCTACCAAAGCCTCCAATGGCTGGGCATGGCCTTGCAGCCGTTCTACACTGTCCAGCGCGAATATTGGTGTTTGCTGCTCGCGTGGATGGCCTGGGGCCTGTGCTGTTACAGTATTTGGCGCGAGACTTCGGAATCGGATTGCCCGCGTTCCACGGCCTGATAAACTGCGGTACTCGAATGAATGGCAATCCGTATCGTACCCAGGGGCTGTCCGGTTACCCCGCATAGACGACCTTAAGAATGAAAGAGGCACCGCCAGCCGCGCCACAGAAAGAACTGACGTATGTCTATAGCGCGGGGGAAAAACTAAAATTATCCCTTCCCTGCGCGCGGCAGAACTTTTTCCCGAGGCAAAACCTCTTCGCCGGACCGTTCGTCGGTGAGTTCGGCTACGAATTGATGCAATGGCAGGGATTTGTTCGCGCCCGCCGCGCCATCTACAAGGAAGTGCACGTGCTGACGTATCCCGGGCGCGATTATTTGTACGAAGGCTGCCATGTGCATTATCACGACATTGATTTGAGAAGCGCCGGCTATTGGTACGGGCGTTTCGGCCCGGCGGAAATGCAAAAGATGGCTGACGTCAAAGCGGCGGAAATCGGCCTCAAAAATTACGACGTCTTTAATCCCTCGCTGCTTTGCACCCGTTATCACAAAATTCTTTTCTGGCAGCAGAAATTCCGGCTGATGGAAGAGCCGCCGTTGTCCGCAAAACCTTACGACGCCCTGTTCCATTTTCGCTCCGTGCAAAAGGAAGGGCCCGACCACGTAAAAAATTATTCGCAGGAAATGGCGGATGAGCTGGTCCAGCGCTGCATTGACAAAGGCCTGTCCGTGGCGTGTTACGGCCATCCCTCTTATGCGTATTGCCCAAAAGGCTGCACGGATTTGCGCAACGCGGACTTGAAACAAAGCGTCGCGGCGATTTCGTCCGCCCGCATTGCCGTGGGCGAAGCCAGCGGCGGCATGCACGTGGCCAACGCGTGCGGCAAACCGACCATTATCTGGGGCGACGGCCAATGGCGCATTGACCCGGCCTTTCGCTGGAACCCCTTTCGCGTGCCGATTTACGTCGTCACTATCGAAACGTGGCGGCCTACACCGGAAGAAGTCTGCGCATTCATTCTCCAATCCCTCGAAGATTTGCGGAAGAGGACCGACAACTTCACAAAGCCCTGTTACACGGTGCCTGCTAAGCCCATTGGTAATTTTTGAAATGAGAATTGCCATCCTGACCAGCGACAACCGGGAGCGGTTCAAGGATTACCACCATCCCACGCCTTATTTCGGCCCGGCCCCCGAGGCGCTGCTGCAGGGGTTTGCCGCGTTGGGTAAAGAGGTGGAGGTGCATGTGGTTTCGTGCCTGCAAGAGACCGCGCCCGCGCCGGAAAAGATCGCCGGCAACATGTGGTATCACGCCGTGCGTGTCCCGAAAATGGGCTGGATGCGCACGCTCTACCAGGGATGCATTCGCGCAGTGCGAAAAAAGCTCCACGAAATTCAGCCGGATATTGTCCATGGCCAGGGCACGGAACGCGAATGCTCGATGTGCGCCATTTATTCAGGTTTCCCCAATGTGCTAACGATCCATGGGAACATGCTGACTGTGGCGAGACATCTGGGCGGCGCTTACTGGGGAATCTCCGCCAGGCTCGAGACCTTCGCGCTCAAACGAACCATCGGCGTCTTTTGCAATTCCGCCTATACGGAAAGCCTCGTCACGCCGCGTACCAAACGAACCTGGCGCGTGCCGAATGCATTGCGCCAAGCGTTCTTTGAGCAACCACCTAAGGAAGGTCGCGATCCCTTGCCGGGCCGTAGCGCAGCGGAGGCAGGAGCTGGACCCGCGGTCCTAAATATAGGAGAAATCGTCAGTTACAAGCGGCAACGGGAAATCCTGGAGGTTGCCCGCAAATTGCATCAGCGCGGCCTCCGTTTTGAAATGCAGTTCATCGGCGGAATGGAATCCCGGGACGATTATCTCAGAAATTTTCAAAGTGAAATTGCGGAAGCACAAAAAGCTGGTTATGCACGGCATCTGGGAAAGATGGACCTAAAACAATTAATCGACACCATGGATGCCGCGTCGGCGCTGATCCATTTTCCCAGTGAAGAAGCGTTTGGGCTGGTGGCCGCCGAAGCCCTGGCCCGGAATTTAAAATTATTCGCATCATCCCTGGGTGGCGTCGCAGACATTGCCACCGGAACGGAAGGCGCGGAAGTCATTCCCGGTGACGATTGGGCCGGCCTCGAAAATAACGTTGCCAAATGGCTGGAAGCCGGTTGCCCTCGTCCGATGACAGCGGCTAAGACGATGCACGAACGGTACGCGCCTGAAGTAGTTGCCAGGCAACATTTGGAGATTTATCGGTCGTTAGGGTAAGCGGAATCATCCTCAAGCTGGTGGGCCGGGCATAGTTGCTACCGCTATTTTTTGTGACAAAATTCAGAAAAAAGCTTATCTTCTGTTGCCGCATGAAACGACGCACCCCACCCAAAGCCGCCGCCGCCCGCTGGGCCACGCGACTGTCCGCACGCGTCGAACGCGTCCTGGCGCTTCATCCCGAAGCCGACCGGGACAATGTCCGCCACACGTTAATTTTACTGGAGCAACCACCCCTGGAACGCTTGCAAAGGAGTTTAATCCGTGGCCGCGCCACTGCCATTCTCCAAAAGTGAACGTGATGTATTGAGCGCATTGCTCAAGCACAGGGTGCCTTTCATGATTGTGGGACTTTCTGCCGCCACCATGCAGGGCGCACCAGTGGTAACCCAGGACGTCGACCTCTGGTTTAAAAACCTGGGAGACCAAAAGATGTCCGCAGCCCTGCAGGAAGCCGGTGCCGCGTATGTACCTCCCTCCACTAATAATCCACCTATGCTGGCCGGAACAGGCGCGGAGTTGTTCGATATTGTGCTCCGGATGGATGGTTTGGGAACATTTTCCGAAGAAATCAAGAATTGCATCGAAGTGCCATTGGATCGCCTCAAATTGAAAGTGCTTAGGCTTGATCGAATCCTCGCCAGCAAGATTGCGGCAAACCGGCCCAAAGACAAATTGACTATTCCAGTCCTGCGCGATGCTTTGGCCGCGACACAATCCATCAAACGCCGAACTAAAAACTGATCCCTTATTCCGCAATCGTTCCCGTCCTTGAATTTGATTTGTATCGGGAAACTCCAGCGAAGCGGCATGTTGGTAGTAATACCGCCCCACAACCCCTCTCCTTTGTGAAAATAATTTGTATTGCTGTCCTTTTACGTCAGGTTCATTCGTCTTAATGTTGACGGCCACCATGAACAGCCGGTCAACAAACAAATAACTTAATAACCGAACATAGAAAAAATCGAACCATGAAAACCAAAATTTTCATTAGTCTTCCCGTGGCCGACCTGCCCCGCTCTGTGGCGTTTTACCGGGCGCTGGGCTACGCGCAAAATCCGGATTTCAGCGGGGATACCGTGGCGTGCTTCACGATTTGCGATGAAATTCAAGTAATGATCACGACCCACGACAACTTTCTTAAACTCTCGCCGAGACCGATCTGCGATACCACGAAATTCAACCAGGTGCTGCTCTGTCTGTGCCTGGACAGCCGCCAGCAAGTGGATGAGATAGTGGCCAGGGCGGTCGCCGCCGGCGGAACGACTTTCGAAGAAGCGGAAGACCACGGTTTCATGTATAGTCACAGCTTCATTGACCCGGACGGGCACGGGTGGGGTTTAGCCTGCATGAAGACCCCGCCGCCGAAATAGGCTGCGCTGCGTCACAGCCAGCCCCCCACCCCCCCTTCCGTAGGCTTCCGTAGCCTTCCGAAACGGAATGGTTGCAGGGTGCTAGTTGAAGGTTGCAGGGACAACGAACTTTTTTACCTTGCATAGCCTTGCGTGGCTTTGATTCCGCTTTGTTTTTGGCTTTAGACCGATCTTTGTGCCTTTGCGCCCTGGTTGTTCAAAAACGGATTTAAGGAATCCTTTTTTTTCTCAGAATGCCTATATTTACCTATATTTGGCTACATTTACCTATATTTAGCTATTTTCGGCTGCCCGGGCACCACCCTCGGGGGGGGGTAGCTGGCATAGGCTGGCAATGGCTGGCATTAGCTGGCAAAAGCGCCGGTAGGCGCGACATATTTATAGAACCAGGCACCCAACAAAACAGCCAAGCACCGTAGGTGCGGCATATTCCGTGATGAACAGAAGATGTCGCCCCGCTGGGGCTTGAACAATTTTTGGGCTACGGGGATCTATAAAGATTTCGCCCCGATGGGGCTTTCCCCCTTCGCCCTATGTCAAAGAACGGCCGCGATACGCGGCAATCAGGGGCAGTTTACCATGAATGCCGATGAAAAGGGAAGGTAGTCACTACCGCAATCGGCAGTTGATGGTTGAGGGTCGTTAGTTGATGGAAATCAGGCAGATAAAGTCGAATTCTTTTACGCGAATTGCGCCAATTAACACGAATTTTTTAGAAGTTCCGCAACTTGTCGCTTAGAAGCCGCCTTGCCGCGCTGAAGTCAGACGCAAGCTGGATGAAATAAGGAGGAAATGCAGATTTTCAACCAGAGATAAACGGGAATTAATACGGATTTAATTTTTGAAATGGCGCGCATTGCGCACAGAAAAGATGACTCCAAGTTTTTCACGCAAAAGACAGGACCTCTCCCTTTTTTAGAGTTGGTTAATTAAGTTATAATAATATAATAAATAAATATAAATAAAACCTAAATGGATGTCTCAAAGTATTCCAAAAATATTATTGACTTCCAGCGCGCTTGGAATACTATGGGACATCATTATGACTAACATATATACTGCGAGAGTTTATAAAAATGAAGGCCGGAAAAGCTTCAGCATCTCTTTCCGCCACCCACTGAAAACCGAGCGAGGCAAAGCAGGCCGCAAGGTTTGCAAGGGCCTAGGGACCGAAATAGAAAGCGAAGCTGAACAAATGCGTGATGGACTAAATGCACTCTTAGCGGCAAAAGAGCTACACTCTCAAGCCGGCAAGCAAGAAGCTATCAAGCGTGGTTACGATAAACGTATTATTGAAATTTTTTATGATGGCCTTGATCCCGCAGTAAAGGATCAGCGAACGGAACGGGACCGTTTATTAGAATTGCCAGGCAATGGGAGTACGCGAACGCTATTGTTAGGCATTACTGGAGCGGGCAAAACAACCCTATTGCGACGCCTTATAGGAACTAATGCGACTACTGACAGGTTCCCGTCAACATCCGTTAACCGCACTACCACATGCCCAATTGAGATTATAACGGGCGGACGCGATTTCAAGGGAGTAGTAACATTCCTTTCGCAACATCAGGTTCAGCAGGAAGTTATTGAATCTCTCTCTGCAGCCGTGCTAGAGGCGGTCGAAGATGGGGATGAGGAACGCATAATGAAAGAATTTTTGGAAAAAAGCGATATGCGTTTTCGATTGAAATATATTTTAGGCGGCTGGGGTGATTCGTCCGTCGATGATGAATTTTCGTTTTCCGACGAAGAAACACTCGAAGATGATAGCGAAACAGAAGTTGTTTCCGCGTCAGAAGCAGAACGTCTGCAAAAATTTTTACAGACAATTTGTTCGCGAGTGAAAAAAATCGCCCAACATGCGCGTAAGCATGTGGAAGGAATCTTGGAAAAGAAACTGAGCGAGCTTGAGGGCGATGACCGCGACTATGCACTTGATGAAATCCAAGATGAAGCTGAGCAATCAGATGCTTTTCTCGAATTAATTTCTGATGTTATGGCTGAGATCCAAGATCGATTCACCCATATAAAAAATGGTGAGTTTGAGAAAACGTCGACTGGCTGGCCTGTGGCGTGGTCACTTGTAGAGCCTGGAAGCCGTCGTAAAGATTTTTTGGCTGCAATTCGGTGGTTTTCTGGAAACGCCAAAGTGCAGTGGGGACGTTTGCTGACACCAATCGTTTCTGGAATTCGCGTTCGTGGGCCCTTCCGACCCGAATGGGCGTCGACTGAATACGATCACGTTTTCATTGATACTGAAGGGTTGGCTCATTCAAAAGCCAGCGCTGATGTACCAAATGAACTGACATCGCTTTTCAAGAATGTGGATAATATTCTACTTGTGGAATCAGCAAAAAATGCGCTGCATTCGCCGGCAGCGGCAAAGGTTTTTGAAGCTGTTTCTAGTACTGGATATACTCCTAAGTTCGCTGTGGCGTTCACCCACATGGACCATGCTTCGGGTGAAAATTTGGCAAATGCAAAAGATAAAAAAGAACAAGTGTTCGGTGGCATCAGAAACGTCCTCGATAATCAGGTGGCGAAAAATGTCAGCCGTGACGCAGCCCGCCAACTTGAAAATCATCTCCTTAGCAATACATTCTATTTTGCGTACCTTGATCCCAAAAAATATCCGAGCAAGGATGAATCAAAAACTATCAAATTTGAGAAAGCCATTGGAAAGTCACTGGATGAAATGACTATTACTTTGGCAGCACGCACTCAACCTGAACTAAAGCTGCCAGCGTACCCCAAATATAGCATGCACAGCCTCGGTATTGCCGTAAGAGAGGGTAGTGAAGCTTTTGTGGAAAGTTGGGAAGCGCGCTTGGGCTTTAAGCGAATAGAATCCTTTCCAACCGCCCCGTGGCAAAGCATTAAAGCTCTTTCCCGCCGTTATGCTGAAGGCTGGCTTTGGGACGGATTCTGGCTGCGTCCAATTGATAACCTAACTACGACGATGCGTAATGTTTTATCTAAGTTTCTCGACTCACCAATGGATTGGGGCGGGAGACCTGGTGCAACGGAGGAGCAAAAAGTTGCTGCCATAAATAGCATAAAAAATGAAGTAAATGAAGCTCTAACAAAACTTGCGGCGAAACGACTTCGTGAGAGACCGCTAGTCGAATGGCAATACGCTTATGGGCGAAGTGGCACCGGAAGTACGTTTGAAAGGCGCAATGTTGTGCGTAACATTTTTCATGTTCAGATTCCAGTGCCAAATTCGGTTAGCGATAAAATCGCGCAGGAATGGATTGAAATTTTTCAAAAATTGATTGATGAGGCCCTTGAAAGGCTCCAGGAGCAAGTTGATGCAAAAATTAACATTAAGGAGGACAAATGAGCTTTGGATTTCCAGATCATATGCAGATAAAGGTAACGCTACCACGCGATGAGAAGGGTTTAACTACCCGCGAATGCCCTAAATGCAAAAAGATTTTCAAAGTAAAAATGGGAACAGGGCTTTCAGGTGTAAATCTTCCATGCCACTGCGCTTACTGCGGTTATACTGCCGAATCGAGTCGGTTTAATACGCTTGATCAAATCGCATATGCGCGTTCAGTTGCCATGCGGCAGTTCGGAGAAATGTTGCATGATGAATTAAAAAAATTGGAATTTGAAACGCGGGGACCAATGGGACTCCACATCAGCATGAAGTTGCAACCACATTCGCCTGAGCCCATTCACTATTACTATGAGAAAAAACTAGAAACCGATGTGATTTGTGACCAATGTACGCTCGTATATGCGATTTATGGTGAATTTGCATATTGCCCTGATTGTGGATCACACAATTCAGTCATTATACTTCAAAAGAATATTGAGTTTGTTGAAAAGATGATTGAGTTGGCGGAGGCCCAGGAACCGGCTATGGCTCAACGGCTGATCGGAGATGCATTGGAAAATTTGGTTTCGACATTTGACGGATTTGGCAGGGAAGTATGCAAAGTGGCTGCTCCGAAGGCATCCAATCCTGCCGAAGCCAATGATATAAGGTTTCAAAATCTTATTGGCGCCCAAAACCGTATTCAAAAATTATTTAACACAAATTTGCAATCGTCGGTCTCACCGGACGATTGGCAATTCATTTGTCGGTGTTTTCAAAAGCGCCATCTGTTGGCGCATAAAATGGGGGTTGTAGACAGCGAGTATATTCAGGCGACTAAGGACTCTTCAGCCGTTATTGGAAGAAAGATTTCGATCCACTCTGACGAGGTTCGGCGGCTCGGCGCTTTACTGAGGGATTTAGGAACTAAATTTTCAAAACAACTCTTGTGACACCCTCTATTGACGGCAGTCAGGGGACTGACACGCCCTACCCTTAATCGAAATCTGAGCAGCTCATAAAATAATGGCAGCGCGGGCAGCGGAGTTTGCATTTCTGGTTAATCAATTCGTGGCCGCATTGGGGGCAGTAACGCCAATGTTCGCCGGAGATGTCCTTGCCGGATGGCACGGGGCAGGTTTCGATGGCCGCCGCCTCACTATGAACCGGCAAAGGATCCTTATTCAAATGACTCTCCCTCACCCCTGCCCTCTCCCGTTGGGAGAGGGAATGCCGGACCGCTTGCTGACGCGCGCGGCCCTGTTATTCCCAGCACTCATTGGGTCCGGCCGAACTTCTTTTCCAGTTCGCGATAATTCATCTCGATCAGGGTGGGCCGGCCATGCGGGCAGGTGTAGGGCATGGCGCAGCGGCGCAAATCTTCGACGAGATTTTCCAGTTCCGGCCCGGCCAGTGGATCGTTCGCTTTTACTGCATGGCGGCAGACGGTTTTGGCAATGGTATGCTCGCCGAGCCGGGCAAGGTTCACTTCGCGCCCGGCGGCTTTGAGTTCGTCCACGAGGTCGAGCACGAAGCGGCGGGTATCGGCGGCCTTGACGAACGCCGGCAGGGCATCGAGCAAAAAGGTGCGTTCGCCGAATTCGCTCAAGCCCACGCCCAGGCGCGTGAGCGGCGTCAATTGCTGGCGCAGGAAATTGGCGTCGCGCGGGGAAAGCTCGATGGTCTCCGGCAGCAGCAACTTTTGCGTGGGCGCAAATTCATTTTGCTCGAGGCGATGGAGCATTTGCTCAAATAAAATCCGCTCGTGCGCGGCATGCTGGTCGAGCAGCACCAGGCCGCGGTCGGATTCAAGCACGACGTAAAGCTTGCCGATGACCCCAACGAGCCGCAGCGGGACGTTCAACAGCGGCGTCGCCGAAGGCAAATGCGGTGGCGAGGCCACTTCTTTCGGCAGCGGGGCTGGCGATGTTAACGCGGGCGTGTCCGTAGGTGCGGTTTTGGAAAAACCCATCTTCAACGGCGTTTGCGTGGCCGGCGGCAACGGATCGACCGTTTTCGGTGGCAACGGAAATTCCGGGAGCGACGGCGTAAAATGTTCCTGGGCGATTCGGGGTTCCAGCGCCACACCCAGCGCCATCATTTCCATAGCAGGCTTCTTCGGTTCCGGCTTGCATTCCGGATGTACATGAAAGGCCAGTAGCGCTTCACGCACGGCCTGCGCCACGAACTTGCGGATTTCTGATTCGCGATGAAACTTCACCTCGCGCTTGGCGGGATGGACGTTCACATCCACCGCCGCCGGATCGATCTCCATGAACAAACAGCAAACGGGAAAGCGCCCCTTCATCAGCGTCGTGTGGCAGCCTTCAATCAGGGCGTAATTGACACCGCGATTTTCCACCGGACGACGATTGACGAAAACAAACTGGCTTTCGCGCGTCGCGCGCGAAACGCCGGGCGCGCCGATCAATCCCCAAATCCGGATGACCGGAGGTGGCGAGGCCACTTCTTTTAACTGCGGATTTTTATCGGCGTTGGCTGTTTCAAATACTTCGGGCTGTTCCGGCCGGTAATCGTCCTCGAGCGAGGCGGAAAAATCCACGGCCAGGAGCTTTTCATCGCCGAGCAGCGCGCGCAGGCGTTCGCGCAGGGCCTCGATGCGGCTCGAAACCGCCGGGCCGCTTTTTACGGCAGGCAATTGCCAGACGAGCCGCCCATCTTTCTGAAAGGTGAAGGCGACTTCGGGATAGGCCAGCGCGGCGAGCGTGAGGTAATGCTGGATGTGCGCCGCCTCAGTCTCTTCCGTGCGCAAAAATTTGCGGCGGGCGGGCAGGTTAAAAAAAAGCTGGCGGACTTCGATGCTGGTGCCGGGCGCAGCGCCAGCGGCTTTGAATTCGACAATCGTACCGCCCACGACAGTGACCTGCGTGCCTTCGGGCGATTGGTCTTCGTGCTCGCGCGTGGTCAGGCTGAATTTGCTGACGCTGGCGATGCTCGGCAGCGCTTCGCCGCGAAAGCCCATGGTGGCGATGGACGCGAGGTCCTCGGCGCGCCGGATTTTGCTGGTGGCATGGCGCTCGAGGCAGAGCAGCGCATCGTCGCGGCTCATGCCCGCGCCGTCATCGGCCACGCGCACCAGGCTGCGTCCGCCGGCCTGGATTTCGACGGAGATTTTCTTAGCGCCCGCATCGAGGGAATTTTCGACCAACTCCTTCACGACGCTGGCGGGGCGTTCAATGACTTCGCCGGCGGCGATCTGGTTGGCAACTTGCTCGGGGAGCAGCTTGATGCGGTTCATCTGACGTAAAGCCTGAGACGAGAAACCGAATTTGTAAAGCGCGGGCGCACTAGGTTTTGGGAACCGGCAGCGTGAAAGAAAAAATCGCGCCGCCGCCGGAGGCGTTGTATGCGGAAATCGTGCCGCCATGGTCTTCCACAATTTTTTTGCAAATGGACAGGCCCAGGCCGGTACCGTGTTCCTTGCCGAACGTGACGAAGGCCTGGAAAAGTTTGTCCGCAATTTCCTTCGCGATGCCCGGGCCGCTGTCCTGGATTTCGGTGATGATCTTGGCCCCGTCATTTTTGAAGCGCAAAATAATCCGACCGCCTTCCGGCATCATATCCACGGCATTGTGAATGAGATTGATAAAGACGCGGCGCAGGCGATGGGAATCCAACGGCACCATGACATCGGGCGGCTCGTTTTCAAATTCCAATTGGATGGACTGGATCTGGACCTCGGCGCGCAACTCATCGGCCAGGTTTTGAATATAATCCCGGTAATTGATCAGCGGCAGGTTGGCCGGACCGCGGGGGCTTTGCGTAAAATCGAGAATATCGCCGATCAACTCGGTGATGGACCGGATCTGGCGTTTCACCCGCGTGTACGATTCGCTGCGCATGGCGGCCGGGGCATTGGACGACGACATGATCTCCGTAGCCATGTTGATGACCGTCAGCGGCGTCTTCAAATCATGCACGATGGAGCGGGCGAAACTGCCGATGGTCGAGAGGCGCTCGGCCTGGATGATTTCCCGGAGATGATGCTGGTTGAAATCGCGCAAGCGCTTGCTGATTTCCTGAAGCAACCTGAAAGACAACGACGGCGAGCGCCGCAGGAGCGCGGCCATTTCCTCGCGCGGAATGAAATAGACTTTGGTTTCTTTCGCTGCGGTGGTCGTGGCGGAACGCGGGAGGTCTTCGATCACGGACATTTCGCCAAAAATTTCGCCGGGACCAAATTTGGAGAAAACGCACAGGGCGCGATCCCCCATCAGGTGGGCGATTTCCACGAGGCCGGCGCGAATGACGTAAACGCCGTCGCCGGGATCATTTTGGGTAAAAATGCGCGCGCCGGCGGGATAAGTGCGTTCCTGGGCAATTTCGCGCAATGCTTGAAGCTCTTTAGGGTCAAGATTGCGAAAAAGTTCGGCGGCTCCCAGATCAATCACAGTGCCACTTTTACGGAAAACTGGCCAATGGTAAAGCCCGATTCATTGGGAAAAATGAAAATTTTTCAATATGTCTGTTGACAAATCGTGACAATACTGTGACATTGAGGACATTCGGGTGGCAGCACGTTTCTTCAGCGGGGTTCCCCACCCCCACCTCCTTGGCGTCTGCTGCCCGAATTTTTTTTATTTAAAATGTAAAAAATAGTCCAAGAGGCCTATCCAATAAAATTATTTACGGCTTGACCCATTGGAAAACATTTTTTAATTTCTGTTCCCCCTTTTTGCGGGGGTGTAGCTCAATTGGTTAGAGCGCTGCCCTGTCACGGCAGAGGTTACGGGTTCGAGCCCCGCCACTCCCGCCATTTTTTTTGGCGTATTAGATAATCGTCCGCCGCGCTTTGCGGAAATACCGGATCCCCACTGGAACCAAAAGTCCCGCGCCCACGAGCAAGCCGGTGGAAGGCTCAGGCACGGCGAGCAGGACATCATCGCTGATCGCAAACGAATTATAAGCTGTGCCACCCTGGTCAACGCCTTCGTCGTTGCCATCGTCGGCGGGCTGGACGGGATCGCCGCTGACAAAGATAAAGCCATTCACGGTGGTCCAGGACAAGTTGTCTACTTCTTTCGGCCCGCTGGGATCTTCAAATGTAATGCTGCCGTTGGTGGTGCCACTCATGGCCAGGAGCGTCAATACATGGCCGCCGTTGCCGGTGGCGCCAAATGGACTCGTCGTGGCCTGCACTTGCGCCTGGCTGCCCCAGTATTGACCGAAGATGACAGCGTCGTTATTCGCCAAAGCATTTTCCATGTACATAGCATTCGGATTCTGCCGCTGCACCGCAGGCACAGTCACTCCCAGCGCTGCCGGAGCCTGGCCGCCCACAATAGATACTGTGGTATTCTGCGTCGTAAAATAAGTGGACAAGCCGGCATCGCGATTAGCGGGGGCCGTGCCCAGGGTTGCCGATGTACTCATATCGGCGCCCAACTGGTTAGCCGTCTGCAACACACTGTTGTTCAGGAACAAATTAGGAATGTTCTCGGCGTACAAACCATCCAGGTAAACCAGGGCATTGGCGGACGCCGTTGGCGCGCATCCATTTAAGCCGAAGGTGGTGGTATTTTGGTCAATATAGGAATACTGCGCTTCGGCGCGGGGCAGTGCGATGGCGCAAAAAAGAGTTCCAATAGCTAAAACAAGTTGGGTTTTTGATGAGATTATTTTTGTAATCATAACACTTTAGGGTTGATTGATTTTTGCTGAAAACCTCAGCTAAACGGGTTTAATCACTTCTCCAACGACTAGGCCATCTTACATTTAAATTATTACAAATGTCAATTAAAAACGCTAATTTTAAGTGATTGCCGCCCAACGGAGTCTGTTTAGGCGTGATGATTTTTTGAAGTAAGGCCAGAGATGCGCCTTCCTCCCGCTACTCTTGCCATCCTTTAATGGATTTCTTCCGGTTTAGGGCCGGGCCGCCCAAAAAATAATTTGCCCAATCCATTTTTGCCCAGGTGCCGGCGCAGCACGGAAAAAATATTATAGTAAAGAAGCGCCAGCATAACACATATCGTATTGAACAGGACGCGCGGATATTCCGGATGCTGGTACACACGGAGCATGGCCCGGCCAAAGCCCCCATACTCGTGACGCGCCTCAAATGCTTTTTCGAGCGTCAGCGCCACCAACACTCCTATTCCGTAAATGAATGTGCGGAGAAGCACCGCGACCATCGCCGGATGGTTCGGGACCCACGATTCCACGGGGAAATATTCCATTAGGAGCACGACCTTGGCCAGGAGTATCGCGCCCAGCAATACCAGCGCCAGCCCGTTGAATTCGATATCGTATTGCGCGAGCAAAAGTTTCTTGAGCAGCATCACCACGCCAAACCAAATGGCAAAATAGAGCGTGATACCCGCCAACGCTTTCAATTCGTGCCGGAGTTTTTCGTGGGCGCCCATGGGAAATGTAATAAACTAAATCACGGGGACTACAACAACGTTTTTTCCAATCGGACTTGCATAAGCAGTCTTCAGGGCTACCATTCATTCATGAAGAGATTCCTTTTCCCTTTGCTCATCCTGGTGGTTTCGGGCTGCGCCGGCATTAAAACAGTCGCGATTAACAAATCGGAACCGCATCCGGCGATCCCGGTCAAGGATGTCCAACTGGCTTTGGCTGTGCCGGCAAACGCCGTCCTGGTCGCTGACCTCTTTTCTGAATCCTGTGATTCGGGGCAGGAAGTGGATGCCGCCCAGGCCGATTTGAAGGTAAAAGCCGCTTCCCTGGGAGCCAACCTGCTGGTGATCGAAGGCTCGAATCTGTACCTTGATTTTACCCCCGCCGATGGACGCTTCCGTGTCGAGGCCAAAGCCTATTTTGTGCCTCCGATGGAAAACGAAAAGTAAACCGCCACGGGATGGTGTATTTTATAGTGATTGATTTTGCCCGCGGTTTTGTGAAAAAATCCACGCATCCACTCTGGCGACTGCGTGAAGAACCAGCACAAAATCGTTTACGTACTCGAAAACGGGGGCGACGCCTCGTCTGAGAAAATTAGCGGGCGTGTTTTTTTCTGGGCGCTCACTTCGGCCCTCGCGGGATTTCTTTTCGGCTTTGATACCGTTGTTATTTCCGGCGCGGAACAAAAAATCCAGGCATTGTGGGGACTCACCGCCGGGATCCACGGTCTGGCCATGGCTTCGGCCCTTTACGGTACCGTCATCGGCGCACTCATCGGCGGCCTGCCCACGGATCGCTTTGGCCGGCGGGCAACACTGCGGGTCCTGGGTATTCTATACATTATATCTGCCATCGGCTCGGCACTGGCCACCAATGTTTACATCTTCATCCTCGCGCGGTTGATTGGTGGCCTGGGCATTGGCATTTCCACAGTGGTCGCACCCCTCTACATCTCAGAAATCGCGCCGCCTAAACATCGCGGCCGCCTTGCAGGCATGTTCCAGTTCAATATCGTATTTGGAATTCTCGTTGCCTACGGTTCCAACCGGCTGTTGGATGGGATGGGTGAAAATGCCTGGCGCTGGATGCTCGGCGTGGCCGCCATACCGTCGCTGCTTTATGCGATTTTTTGCCTCAGCATACCCGAGAGTCCGCGCTGGCTGCTGACCCGCAAAAAAGATCGTTCGGCAGGAATCGCCGTGCTGCGTCAAATCCAGCCAAACATTTCGGAAACCAGCGTCAACGCGCTGGCGGATGAGATCGCTGCCACGGGCGAAGTCCAGTCAGCCGGAAATTTTTGGAGCCGCCGGCTGCGGACGCCCATCCTGCTGGCCTTTCTGATCGCTTTTTTCAACCAGCTTTCCGGTATCAACGCCATCCTCTACTATGCGCCGCGCATTTTTGAATTGACCGGCCTTGGGGAAAAAGCCGCTTTGCTCCAATCTACCGGGATCGGTTTGACTAATTTCGTTTTTACCTTTGTTGGCCTTTGGCTGATCGACCGGGTGGGGCGCAAGATGCTGCTTTATATTGGTTCGTTCGGTTACATCATCTCCCTGGGCCTCATCGCCTGGGCGTTCTTTTCCGGGCACATGAAGATTGTGCCCATTTGCGTCTTCGCATTTATTGCTTCGCACGCAGTTGGCCAGGGCGCGGTCATCTGGGTGTACCTTTCCGAAATATTCCCCAACCGGCATCGCGCCGAAGGCCAAACCCTCGGCAGCACGACTCATTGGGTTTTTGCCGCCACGCTCGCCGCGGTCTTTCCCAAACTGGTGACTGCTTTTCCGCCCGGTTACGTCTTCCTTTTCTTCTGCGGCATGATGGTCCTGCAACTCATTTGGGTAAAGACCATGGTGGTCGAAACCAAAGGCGTGCCCCTGGAAGAGGTGCAGAAGCGATTGGGCATTGCGTGAGGCAAATGCCCGTTCTTTAAGTTTTGCCACCCCGGGCTCTAGGCATTGGTGCCGCCATCCACAGTCAGGTTCGCAGCGGTAATATACGCCGCCTCCGGGCTGGCCACAAATGCTACTAGCGCGGCCACTTCATCAACCCGTCCATAACGGCCGAGCGCGGTATTGGCTATCTGGGGCGTCGCCCAATCTCCCGAAGCGGGATTTAAATCTGTGTCAATGGGACCGGGCTGGACATTGTTCACCGTAATCTTGCGGTCGCCTACTTCGCGCGCCAATCCCTGGGTAAACATTTTGACCGCGCCCTTGGTGGCCGCGTATGCCGCCAGGCCCGGCGTCAGGATGCGTTCGCCCACGCACGACCCAATCATGATGATGCGGCCGTCGTTCTTGATATGTTTCAGCGCGGCCTGCGTCGCCACGAAAACTCCGCGCACGTTGATATCGATAACGCGGTCCATTTCCTCGGGTGTCGCCTCCTCAAATTTTTTCGGGATGGCCGTGCCGGCATTGTTGACGAGAATATCGAGCCGGCCAAAGGTTTTGGCCGTGGTATCGACTGCATTCCTGACGGCCGCCGCGTCCGCGGCATCCGCCTGGATGGCGATGGCTTTGCCGCCGCCACTTTCAATCGCTTTGACCACCGAGGCCGCGGCCTCAGCGCCTTTAGTGTAAGTGATGGCAATATTGGCTCCGTCCGCTGCCAGCCGTTTGGCAATCGCAGCGCCGATGCCGCGTGAACCGCCGGTGACGAGTGCGACTTTTCCTGTAAGTTTTTTTTCGTTGGTAGTGTTCATGTATTTGTTCCTCTCTTGTTTTGATCTGTTTCTCCCGTTCAACGATGCGGCAGCCTGTATGCCGCATCTTTTAATAAAAGACCGCGTTAGCGTAATCTGCCTGTCAAAGTACCGCGCCGCCAATTAATTCCCATCCCTCTTTTGGGGGGATGAAAAGCTCCAATTAAAATTTTTAAATCACCGTCCCGTGCGGAATCACGGCATTCTTGGGAATGATCACGATGCCGTCCCGGATAAAATAAAGCTCGTGGTCCACGTGGTCCGGTTTTCCGGCGGGTGAAATTTTCACCTTATTCCCGATGCGCGCGTTCTTGTCGATGATGGCGTTCTCAATCACGCAGTTTTCGCCGATGCCAATGCGCGGCTTGCCTTCTTTCTCATGCTGGCGGATGGATGCTTCCGATTCATAGTAATCGCATCCCAGGAGAATGACGCGGTTCAACTCCGTGCCCGCGCCAACAAACGTGCGCAGGCCCACGATGGTATTTTTGATTTTGGCCGAATTAATGATGCAGCCGTCCGTGACCACCGCATGCTCGATGTGCGCGCCGTTGACTTTGGAGCCCGGCAAATAGCGCGGGCGTGAAAAAATCGGCGCGCTCATGTCGAAGAAATTGAAACGCGGCAGCTCGGAAACCAAATCGAGATTTGCTTCGAAGAAATTGCGAATCGTGCCGATGTCCTCCCAGTAACCTTCAAAAATCGAGGAACAAACGCGATGCGTGCTGATGGCGCGGGGAATAATATGTTTACCGAAATCGGACAGTGGATTATCCAGCAATTTCTCGATCAAACTCCGGTTGAAGACATAGATGCCCATCGAGGCGAGGAATTTTTCGCCATTATCCGTAATGCCCAATTTCTTGAGCCATTCCTGCGGAAGATGCAATGAGTCCAGCACCGCCGGATCCTTAGGCTTTTCCTCGAAACGCTTGATGCACCGGTCCTCGGTGATTTGCATGATGCCAAACGACTGGGCTTCCGTACGTCCCACGGGAATGGTCGCCACCGTGATATCGGCTTCGCTCTCGACGTGTTCCGCCACCATGGCGCGAAAATCCATGCGGTACAACTGGTCACCACTCAGGATCAATAGATATTCGAAATCGTGATTCAGGAAGTGTTGCAGATTCTTGCGCACGGCGTCGGCAGTACCTTCATACCAGGAAGCGTTGGTCAGCGTCTGCTGCGCCGCGAGGATTTCCACGAAGCCGCTGGTGAACTGGTCAAATTTATACGTGCGCGAAATATGGCCGTGCAGCGAAGTCGAATTAAATTGCGTCAAAACGTAAATGCGGCGGAAGCCGGAGTTGATGCAATTGGAAATGGGAATGTCCACCAGCCGGTATTTGCCGGCGAGCGGCACGGCGGGTTTGGCGCGATCTTTAGTGAGTGGAAAAAGCCGCGTTCCCTGTCCGCCGCCCATGATGACACAGAGTACGTTGCTGGTATTGAGTGACTGACGCCCCGTTTGTGACATAAAAAGTATAGCGCAATATACAGACAATTTGCCCGGCGGCAAGTCATTGACGCCTTTGAAAAATCAATGGGCCTATGTGGACTACCCGTAGGGGGCAACTCGCACACCCGAACGTTAGAATCATTTCAGCTCACACCTCCTTCGAAATATACGGCGCAAACTCAGCATGGAAATGGGGCGGGATGCGGGCCTTAAATTTCGCGGCTTTCCCGTTATAACGCCGTTCGATGACCTGGCCGACCTTGTGCAAACGCGCGATAACCTCCGAGCGCTCGTGTGGAATCTTCAATTCCAGAAATTCGCGCTTCGGCCGCAATTGCGTCCCAATCTCCTCCAGCAAATGCGGGATGCCTTCGCCGGTCTTGGCCGAAATTTCCACTGCATCGGGAAATTTCTCTTTCAAATGTGCCATCACACCCTCCCCTGCCGCGCAGTCAATTTTGTTGAACACCATGATGCAGGATTTTTCGCCCGCGCCAATTTCCGCCAGCACGGCGTTGACCGCGGCGATTTGTTCCATCGCCTGCGGATGGCTGATGTCCACCACGTGCAAGAGCAAATCCGCGCGCACCACTTCTTCCAGCGTGGCCTTGAACGCCTCCACCAGGCCGTGCGGCAGCTTGCGAATGAAACCCACTGTATCCGTCAGGAGGACGTTTTGGTTCGTGGGCAACTTCAGCCGCCGTGTCGTGGGATCCAATGTCGCGAAGAGAATATCTTTGGCCAATACCTCCGCGCCCGTAAGCGTGTTCAGCAGCGTGGATTTTCCGGCGTTCGTGTAACCGACAATGGACGCCAGCGGCCATTGACTGCGCTGCCGTCCAGCGCGTTGTGTGGCGCGACGGCGACGAACCAAATCAAGGTCGCGCGAAATCGTATCAATGCGCTCCTGCACTTTGCGGCGGTCGGCTTCGAGCTGGGATTCACCTTCGCCGCCGCGCATGCCGATACCGCCCGCCTGGCGCGACAAGTGCCCCCAAAACCGCGTCAGGCGCGGAAGCAAATGCTGCAACTGGGCCAGCTCGATCTGCAACTTGCCCTCACGCGTGCGGGCGCGTTGCGCAAAAATGTCGAGAATCAGCGACGTCCGGTCGAGAATCTTGCAATTGAAAATCTTTTCCAGGTTACGGCTCTGCGCCGGCGACAGTTCATCGTCAAAAATGATTGTGTCCACACCGTTCTGTTTGCAGAACGTCGCAAACTCCTCCGCCTTGCCTTTGCCGATAAACGTGGCTGGCGTGATCGCTTCCACTTTCTGGATGCCATCGCCCATCACTTCCGCCCCGGCGGTTTGCGCCAGCTCCGCCAATTCCGCCAGCAACTCGCGCACGTCCGGGCCGGTGCGCGACTTGAGCTCCACGCCGACGAGGAAAACTTTTTCCGGCCGCGTTTTTCTGGTTTCAATAAGCGCTTTCAACTGTCTGTCTATCCTATCACAATCGCGAGGCGACGCGATTTGAAAATGAGGTTACGTTTCATAAAAATTATTGGGGAAGAGGCCAAAGGCCTCAACCATCGTAGCCGAGGGCAAAGCGCGTGCGCGACGCCCTCGGATAACAAACGTTGATTTTTTGCTTTCGCAGACCAATATTAGCGTACAAACAAATGCGTTTACCGGGCCATAAAACAAACGCCATCGCAGAAAAGATGTTGAACTTCGTAATGATGTTGGCGAAAGCTTATTTAGTTGCCGTGCCGTTGGTTTTGTTAATTTGTTGCTCTTTAGGGTATTACAAAAGCATTTTAAATGACCCCGCCTACGGCATGCTTTCGGATACTGAGAAAATAGCTGCTAGATTCAAACTGATTGAGGGCGGATATATTTTATGTTTTTTCGTGCTTCTATTGGCTTCTATAAAGGCATTCGTCATTGGGAGTAAAAACGGACTTGTCAAGGCATTGGCCCTCTTAATTATAAACGTGGTTTCAGGCATCCTGCTTTATCCGACTACTTTAATAGCATCCATAAATAGGCAGTACTAACGGCGTGAACAACTAGGAGTCAAGTTTCCCTCACGTCATGGTCAAGGACATGTTAAAATGCCCGTTGCCACCGCCGTGGTGGCTCGACGTTCTTTGACATATAGTGGGACAGGCGTCTCGCCTGTCTATAAAGTAGCTTGCGCAGCAAGCCCAATTGTAAGCCCCGTTCAGGGGCGGCATATTTGTAGTAAAATATGGGCGCAAGCCCATCCATATCCGCTTCGCGGGCGAGTTGAAGGCCCTCCGCGAGGAGCGAGCGTATGCTCAGGTTAACCGAACTGCTTTAAGACGTCGCAAGCCTAGGCAAAGCCCCCCGGGGGCGGGGCAGCATGCTCGGAGATCATACTCTATCTTATTTTGCACCCTGCGAAAACCTCTATAATTTGCAGTTCCGGAAGCCTACGGAAGGCTACGGAAGGGGGTGGGGGTGCGGAAGTCGTAGCGAAAAAATTCGTGTTAATTAGCGCAATTCGCGTAAAGGCTCTTTCTTGTTGTGTTTTTAGGAAATTGACCGGTAAGCCAGCAGGCCAAATTGCGAAACGAACCCAATTTCGTGTCGTTGGTGTCTTTCGTGGTTAAAATCACCCGCTTTCCGGAAGGTTCACCACGTTTCACGGGGTGGCAAAAATTCAGGTGGGTGAATTAACCCAAATCAAGGCCTCCAGACAAAAAACAAACCAAAACAAACCAAAAAATGTTCCCTGTTTCAGAAACCTATTGAAGGCTAATGTAGGCTACTGAAGCCTACTGAAGGCCCCCCCCGGGGGGATATAATTACCGGCCGCACGATTTGAAAAATGAATTCGCCACGCTAGTACGTTTATCCTAATACCCCCTTCTTGACATTCCCACGCCAGTCCCTTTTTATGTTTCAAATGAGAACATTTCTAAAATTCACCTCTGTCTCGCTTTTTTCCCTGGCCCTTTTCAGCGCCGCCGCGCAATCGCTTCCGTCCATCACGCTCAAACCTGCCTTCCCTAAATTAAGCCAATTGCCCGGCCACGGCGGGCAGGACGACCAATACGGCCGCCCCGTTTGGATGAGCGAAGCGCCGGATGGTTCAGGCCGCATGTTCGTCGTTTACCAAAAAGGCACCATCTGGGAGTTCAAGAAAAGCTCCGATGGCGGCGACGCCAAATTGTTCCTGGACATCTCGGACCGCAATCCGATGGCGGGGAACAACAACGAATGCGGTTTGCTGAGCATCGCCTTTCATCCCGGCTTCGCCACCAACGGCCTCTTTTATATTTATTATAACCAACAAAATTCTGCCGATGACATGAAACGCATCCAGCACAATTATCCCCTGGCCTATCCGCTTCGCTCCGTCGTGAGTGAATTCAAGGTCTCCGCGAGTGACCCGGACAAAGCCGATATGAAATCCGAACGGATCCTTTTGGAAGTGGCTCAACCGTTTGGCAATCACAAGGGCGGTGAATTGTGTTTCGGTCCGGATGGTTATTTGTACCTCGGCCTGGGCGATGGCGGCCTGGCGGATGATCCTTTTGGCAGCGGCCAAAACACCGCCACCCTGCTCGCCAAAATGCTGCGCATTGACGTCAATACCCGCTCAACCGTGGGACGCGGCATGCGCAAACACGAATTACAATACGGCATTCCCAAAGACAATCCCTTTGTCAACGAACCGGACATGACCGCGGCCGCGCAGAAAGAAATTTTCGCCTGGGGCCTGCGCAATCCGTGGCGTTACAGCTTCGACCGCGCTACCGGTGCGCTCTGGGCCGGAGACGTAGGGCAGGACTTGTGGGAAGCGGTATACATCGTCGTTAAAGGCGGCGATTACGGATGGAGCATCAAAGAAGCCGGGCATCATTTCAAGCCGGGTCCTGAAGGCGCGGATTACATTAAGCCGATCATTGATTATCCGCATCGCGCGAACCTGCAATCCCAGGCCATCTTTCCCGACCACACCCCCGGCTTGTGCGTGATTGGCGGTTATGTCTATCGCGGAAAACAATTCCCCTCGCTCACCGGCATCTACATTTACGGCGATTATAACTTCGGGACCATCTGGGGCCTGCGTTACGATTACGATGCTAAAAAAGTCACGACGGAAGGCACGATGCTCGCGCAGAAGACACTGATTGACAGCTTCGCAGAAGACGCCGACGGCGAACTCTACGCGATCATGCAGAACGGCGAGATTGACCAACTCACCACGCAATAGGCATCGGTAGAAATAAAAAGGGACGGCGCATGGCCGTCCCTGTGAAGCGAAGAATTTTTTACTGTTGCGGCGGTGGAGGCGTGGCCGACGGGGCGCCCGGCGCCGGGGCATTTCCGCCAGGCGGAGTACGGCGCGTGCGCGTCGATATCGATTGCCACTTTTGATATTGTTCCGGCGTGAGAATCGGTTTCAATTGCGCCGAGGTGTCGTCACGAAGGGCTTTCATTTTCGTGCGCTTGTCATCCTGGGAAAGACTGTCATCCTGCATGATAGCGCGACCCTTCGTGCGTTGCGCATCCAGGATTGGCTGCACCTTGGCTTTTTGGTCATCTGTCAGGTCGAGCATTTTCGCGATGTCCATGCGATTGCGTGGAGTGTGCGGGGGTGCATTGGTGGAAGCGCCGGCATCCGGCGCTTTAGTCGTGGTATCCTGCGCATACGCCGAACCGGCGGTGAGCAGGCTGGCAGCGGTGAGGGCTGCCAAAAACATAGTCTTGCTTAGTTTCATATACGATACTGCGTTGTTTGTTGTTGTACCGCCCAGTTTAAACGGCGGGATCATCCTATTAGACGCGCTTTAAAGGCATAAGTTACAATTGACGAAATGTTTTGGCGGCAGCACGTACCGTAGCGTTAATGTCCGCAACACTATGGGCCGTAGAAATGAACCCGGCTTCAAACTGCGATGGCGCCAGGTAAATACCTTCCTTGAGCATCCCGTGGAAAAACCTGGCAAAACGCGCCCGGTCGCTTTTCAGGGCGTCCGCAAGGTTCCATACGGGTGCGTCCGTAAAATAAGCGCAGAACATCGAGCCGCAGCGATTGAATTGAACCGGAATCTTTGCTGATTTGGCGGCGTCACGCATTCCCGTCTCGAGCCACGCGCCGGAAGCTTCCAACCGTTCGTAAACATTTCTTTTGCCCAGTTCTTCCAGCGCAGCGATTCCCGCCGCCATGGCAATGGGGTTTCCACTCAATGTCCCCGCCTGATACACCGGCCCCAGCGGTGCGAGATAGTCCATGATATCCGCGCGGCCGCCAAATGCGCCAACCGGCAAACCGCCTCCGATAATTTTACCCAGGCAGGTCAGGTCAGGAACGACCTTGAACCGCTCCTGCGCACCACCAGGCGCAAGGCGAAAGCCCGTCATGACTTCGTCGAGAATCAGAAGCGCACCGTTTGATTTCGTAATCTTCCGCAAAAATTCCAGATACCCTTCGCGCGGTAAATATAACCCGGCGTTCCCGGGCACAGGCTCCACGATGATCGCGGCGATTTCATTTTTGTTCGCAGCGAATGCAGCCTTGACTGCTTCAACGTCGTTGAACGGGAGGACAATAGTATGCTTCGCGAAATCCGCCGGCACGCCCGCGCTGTCGGGGTTGCCAAAGGTCAGCGCACCGCTGCCGGCTTTGACGAGCAGCGAATCCGCGTGGCCGTGATAGCAGCCATCGAACTTGATAATTTTATCGCGGCGCGTAAACCCGCGCGCGAGGCGAATCGCGCTCATGCAGGCTTCCGTGCCGGAATTAGTCATGCGAACTTTTTGGATCGTGGGAAAGCGCTCGCAAATCAGCTTCGCCATTTTGACTTCAAATGGATTCGGTATGCCGAAGCTGGTTCCCTTTTTGGCGGCGGCAGTGACTGCGGAAATAATTTTGGGATGCGCATGGCCGAGGATTGCCGGGCCCCAGGTGCCGACGTAATCAACCAATTTATTTCCGTCCACATCCCACACGTGAGCGCCCCTGGCTTTGGTCACAAAAAACGGGTGGCCGCCCACGGCGCGAAAAGCCCGCACGGGAGAATTGACGCCACCGGGGATAAATTTCAACGCTTCGGCAAAAAGTTTTTCAGACTTAACATGAGTCATAAGAACATTTTAATGAACAGATTGGCGGAGCCGCGAGACTTTTTAGTGCTTCCCGAATGGGACAACCGGAAAATCCACGAAAGTCGCAGAGCCTCAACATCTTAACTATGACAATCCGATGAAAGCACTTTTATTGATTTTTCTTGACTTACTATATCATTTTTTATAAAATTTTGCTCCGTCAGGCAATTTGCAACCAGCCACATTAACCTTCGAGAAACCTATGAAAAACAACATTGAAACCATGAATTATTCACTCAGCGGTGCCGTTTGCGCAGGAGCGCTGTTACTCACAGCAAATGGAGCTTCGGCACAAAACTTATTCGCTTCTACCATTAACACCGGGAATGTCTACCAATACACGTCTGGGGGCACGCAAAGCACGTTCGCGTCCGGCTTAAACTATCCTTATGGCATCGCATTCGACGCCGCAGGAAACCTGTTTGTGGCCAATAGCGCCTTGAACGGGCCGGGCGGTTCCATTTCTGAAATCACGCGGAGCGGAACCCAAAGCACCTTCGCCAGCAATGTGGACCCGATTGGACTGGCATTTAACAACGCAGGCAATTTATTCCAGACGGATTATTTCAGCGGCAACATCTATGAATATACGCCGAACGGGCATCAAAGCACGTTTGCCACACTCAACTATGACGCTCTCAACGGTCTCGAATTTAATAATGCAGGCAATTTGTTTGTCGGGACTGGCACCGGGCAAATTGTCGAAATCACTCCCGGTGGAGTACAAAGCGTTTTCGCTGCCGGACTGAATAACGTTGCCGGGATTGCTTTCCAGCCCGTACCGGAGCCGTCCGTGATGGCATTGGGCGCACTGGGCGTAGTGGCATTTTTTGCGCGCCGCCGCAAGTAATCAGAAGAGAACTATAAACATCATTTTATCCAAATCCATTTGTCTGTTTACCACCCAACAACCTTAACTACTAAACGACCATTATGAAAACCAACATCAAAACTGCGAAATATTTACTCGGTAGCGTGGTCTGCGCAGGAGCCCTGCTCACGGCGGCGGGTGCTTCGGCACAAAATCTATTTGTGTCGGACTTCAGCGCGAACAACATCTATGAATACACACCCGGCGGCACACAGAGCATCTTCGCATCCGGGATGAATAACCCATTTGATATCGCTTTCAACGCCGCAGGAAATCTCTTTGTCGCCAACACTGCTGATAATGGGCCGGGTGGCTCCATCACTGAAATCACGCGGGGCGGAACGCAAAGCACTTTCGCCAGCGGTCTGGATCCGATAGCGATGGATTTTTACGGGAACACTCTTTTTACAGCGGATTATAGCAGCGGGAATATCTACGAATTCACGCCTAGTGGGATGCGCAGCACCTTTGCCACTGGTTTTACCACGCCGATTTCCATGACATTTGACAGCGCGGGCGACATGTTTGTGGGATCCGGATACGGCAATGGCAATGGCATCATCACCAAAATCACCCCCGGCGGAACGAAAAGCCTTTTTGCCTCCGGCTTGAGTTTTCCTGGTGGAATGACATTCAACGGCGCGGGCAACTTGCTGGTAACGGAACAAGGCAGTGGCACGATTTTGCAATATACGCCGGGTGGAGTCCAAAGCACGTTTGCCAACCTGAACTATAGCGGTCTCAACTGCCTCGCTTATAACAGCGCCGGTGATTTGTTCGTCGCGGTCCCCACCGGCCCCATTGTCGAAATCACCCCCAACGGAGGACAAAGTGTTTTTGCTACCGTATCAGCCCCTGTTGGCGTGGCTTTTCAACCTGTGCCTGAGCCGTCCGTGATGGCGCTGGGCGCCTTGGGCGCGGTGGCATTTTTTGCGCGTCGCCGTAAGTAATCAGAGTAGAACTATAAACATCATTTTATCCAAACCCATTTGTCCGTTTACCACCCAACAACCTTAACTACTAAACAACCATTATGAAAACCAACATTATAACTATGAAATATTCACTCGGTAGCGTGGTCTGCGCGGGCGCCCTGCTCACGGCGGCGGGCACTTCGGCCCAAAATTTATTTGTATCGAATTATCTCACTGACAATGTCTATCAATACACGCCGGGCGGCACTCAAAGCACTTTTGCCACCGGGATGAATTATCCCATTGGAATCGCTTTTAACAGCGCGGGCTATCTCTTCGTCGCCAATACTGCCAACAACGTCATTCCCGCGTCCGGCAGCATCACCGAAATTGCGCCCAATGGAACGCAAAGTACCTTTGCCAGCGGGATCGACCCGATCGGCCTGGCGTTTAACAGCGTAGGCGACCTGTTTCAGACGGATTATCGCAGCGGCAATATCTATGAATACACGCCCGCTGGAACACGCAGCACCTTTGCCACCGGTTTCCAGAATCCTCTTTCGCTGGCGTTTGATAACAGCGGCAACCTGTTTGTGGGCTCCGGGTACGGTAACGGGAATGGCGTGGTCACTGAAGTGGCACCCAATGGAACACAAAGCCCCTTTGCCTCAGGCTTGTCTTTTCCCCTAGGCTTGACCTTTAACAGCGCGGGAGATCTGTTTGAAGCGGACAATGGCAGCGACAACATCTACGAATTTACTCCAGGCGGAACCCGCAGCACCTTCGCCACCCTGGGCAGCAGTCCCAATTCGCTGGTCTTCAATGGTGCGGGTAATTTGTTCGTAACCGACGGTTACTCAGGCAACATCGTTGAGATTACCCCCGGCGGAACGCAAAGCATATTTGCCACCGAGGGAGGCGACCCTGCCGGCATTGCTTTTCAACCGGTGCCGGAGCCGTCCACGTTTGCATTAATTGGCCTTGGTATTGGGGCATTGATTATTCGCCGGCGGAAATAATTGCCGGTATCCCTGTCATCTTTACCACAATTCATTTGTGAGCTTACCACCTGACAACTTATGAAAACCAAAATTACAACCCCAGGCCATTCACTTGCCGGACTGGCTTGGGTGGGTGCCCTATTGCTCATGGCCGGGAGCGCTGACGCCCAAAATTTATTTGTGGCGGATTACAATACCCAGGACATCTATGAAATCACGCCTGGTGGATCACAAAGCGTGTTTGCCTCTGGATTGAATTATCCCGGGGGGATCGCTTTCAACAGCATGGGCGATCTCTTTGTTGCTAATACAGCCCAAAATGCCATTCCTGCGCAGGGCTCAATCACTGAAATTGCGCCTAATGGAACGCAAAGTACGTTTGTCAGCGGGATAGATCCCCAGGTAGTGGTGTTCAACAGCACAGGTGACTTATTTGAGGCAGATTACCGCAGCGGCAATATATATGAATACACACCCGGCGGAGTGCGCAGCACGTTTGCTTCCGGATTTACGACTCCGATTGGGTTGGTTTTTGACAGTACAGGCAACCTGTTTGTGGGATCCGGCTATGGTAACGGCAACGGCATCATCACCAAAATCACGCCGGGCGGGATGCAAAGCACTTTTGCCTCGGGATTGAATTTTCCAGGTGGATTCGCCTTTAACAGCGCAGGTGACCTGTTTGCCTGCGATAGCGGCGGCAGCATTTATGAATTCACGCCAGGCGGAGTGCGCAGCACGTTTGCCTCAGTGGCTGGCCCCGATTCCCTGGCGTTTAACAATGCGGGAAACCTGTTTGTATCCACTCATACGGGTCCGATTATTGAAATTACGCCCGGTGGGACAGAAAGCACCTTTATGTCCGAAACGGGTATTACTGTCGGCCTGGCTTTTCAGCCGGTGCCGGAGCCGTCCACGGTTGCGTTAATTGGCCTTGGTGTCGGGGCATTGATTATTCGCCGCCGGAAATAATCGTGGATAATCAAAACATCATTTTAACAGAACTCTTTTATTCGTTTGCAACCCAACCTCATTAACATTCGAAAAAACCTATGAAAACCAACATTAAAATAACGAACTATTTATTTAGCTGCGCGGTTTGCACAGGAGCTTTACTGCTCATGGCTGCCAACGCCCCGGCCCAAAACTTGTTTTCAGCCAATTATATCACGGATGATATTTATGAATATACACCCGCCGGCTCACAAAGCACCTTCGCCACCGGAATGAATTATCCTGCCGGCATCGCGTTCAACAGCACAGGTGATCTCTTCGTAGCTAACAGCGCCAACAATGTCCTTCCCGCCGCAGGCAATATTACTGAAATCGCACCGAACGGAACGCAAAGCATTTTTGCCAGCGGCCTGGATCCACAGGCGCTGGCGTTTAACAGCGCAGGCGATTTGTTTGAGGCGGATTATCGCAGCGGCAATATCTATGAATATACGCCTGGTGGGGTCCAGAGCACTTTTGCCACGGGCCTTTTTATTCCAATTTCACTGGCATTTAATAACGCCGGAGACCTCTTTGTGGGGACGGGAGGCGGCAATAACGGTGTCATCATCGAAATCACTCCCGGCGGCATTCAAAGCACATTTGCCACGGGATTGAGCTTTCCTGAAGGATTGACGTTTAACAGTGCCGGTAATTTGTTTGAAGCCGATGCCAGCAATAATATCTTTGAATTCACGCCCGGGGGAACCCGCAGCACATATGCCGCGGTGTTCAGTCCTGACGGTCTGGCGCTTGATAGCGCAGGTAATTTATTTGTGTCCACTCATTCAGGTCCCATTATTGAGATTGCTCCCAATGGAACCCAAAGCACGTTTGCTACACAATCAGGCATCGCAACGGGACTGGCTTTTCAGCCGGTGCCGGAACCATCTGCGTTTGCGTTAATTGGCCTTGGTGTCGGGACATTGATTATGCGCCGTCGAATTTCTTCGGCAAAAAACTAAACAGTTCGTCTCAGTTGCCGCATTCGCTGGCTTGACCCTCGCGGCGAAAAACGGTTTGATTTCGGTGGATAATTATGAGTTCGCCGAAGCCTTCGC
>DATJXK010000182.1:0-3412 GCA_035500235.1 Pseudomonadales bacterium
AGTTAATCGTCAGGGCGCCGCCAAATTTCTCTGCGCTATCAATCAGTTTCCAAACCACCCCTTCGGCATCCTCCTCGGAAAGGTCCAAATAATTCGGAAAAAACAACGCGGTATCCATGATATGGAGTGGCAATTCGAGCAGATGGTCGGCATTCAGTGGTTTGTATGCCTGCGTTGTGCCGGCACGGTATCCCACCGTCTCATTGTAACCGACCGTCGAATCGTACGAAAAACCAGCACGTTCCAAAACCGCGGGGGATTTCTCGTCGAAAAACAACCAATGCATCCGAACACCGGCGACGGCCGTGCTCAACGTTTTTGCCACCCGCTCGCGCTCCTCACATCCTTTGGTACTGTCAACCCAGCTATCGATACCATGCACGCCAACCTCACACCCCGACGAAATGACCCTCTGTAGTTGCGGCCGGATATCGGTGACATCGTAACGCGTCGCGCGACGGGCAATGCCGTTGCCTCCGAACGGCCGGCCCGCGTAATTACTCGTAGGGATGACAAAGTAAGTCGAAGCCAGTCCATCCTCTATTTCGATATAGCGATCAAACTCGCGCCAGAAATCCCTTGCCATCCCCAAATAAATGAAAGGCAGTTTCAGCGCCGCGGTCCAATTCACGCACAGCGCTTTCAGCGACTTCCTCCGCCGACAGACGTTGACAGTGGTGCCAACCGTCGCGCGAAACAGAAGTCCAACCATCGTATGATCAAAGCAATGATTCCGAAGAACTGGATGATCAATGTCGTGAGTCAAACAGGTGATAAAATTGTGCCCTTCGGGAACCGGAGGTATCTCGACAACGGGAATTCCTGCGCCCACGACCAAGTCTCGCATCAGGGCAACATGCAGATCCAGCGTGGCGCTTCCGGCATTAGCGGCTGGCTGCCCAACATCGAACACATGACGCGCCTCCTTGAACAAATCGTACCCGATCCGAAAGACGATCCGGTTATCCGATCTTTGGCTGAATGTGGCAGATTCCCCGCTTCCCGCCTCGGTGACCGGTGCAAACAGACTGCCGGGGAATGTTGCCAGGTCGCCGTATATCGGCATGTGCCTGCCCTTATAAACCAGCGTCGCACCGCCATGCCGCATTTTCACCACGAACCCGGCAACTGTATCCGGCGTGACCGTCTTCACGCCGTAGAGCAGAACGAGTTTCGCGGTGTTTTGTGGAACCTCTTCGCGCGTGCATATCAGCACATCGTACCGGCCGTCGTTCCGGTGGAATTCCCATGGAGTTTTGAACAGTTCAAAGAACTCCGCAACCACGTCCTGCTCTGTGGGGTTAACCGCGACTCCTATCATTGGAAACTATCGGCTGGCATTTGACCAACGGACACGCTCCAGCGAATCTTTCCCGGCCTGACGGGGACCTCGGCGCTTCGCAAAACGCGCGCCAGGACAACCGCTAGTTACGGGCGATCAACAGTTCACCCGCCAGATTTGTGAACTTTGTTCTTTCCGCGCTCCACCGGTGGTCGCGATAGACCGACCGCCCCGACTCCACTGTCTTTTCCACTTCCTCGGGGTGAAAGCAAACGTACTCGAGCTTGTGGGCCAGATCGTTTGCATTCCCCAATTCAAAAAAAACCAGTTGGCCGTCAGAAAAGTAGTCCTGAATCCCCGGCGCAGCCGGAGCGATGACTGGTTTGCCCCGGGACAGGTATTCAAAGATGCGCGTAGGCGTATTGATCTCAGTGAAAATACTACGGCGATTCGGGATGATACCCACATCGCATTCATCAATAGCTTCCACGATCTGCTCGAGGGTCTTGGGGCCGAGGTAGCGAACAGATTGCTCCAGGCCGGACCGTCGCGCCGAATTCAAAACCTGTTCGAGAAAGGGAGTGCTCGAGCCATAAATCCTGAGTTCGGCATGGGGAACGGCCCGTTTAATGATGCCCAAAGCGCTGACTCCGATGTCCAGACCGTGCCTTTCGACCAATGAGCCATGGTACATAATCACGAACGGCCTCGCGCCATTGTGTTCGACCGAGTTGCGGCGCTTATCGAGGTATTTGAAAATTCCCTCATCGGGGGAGTTCATCACCACGTGAACTTTTTCCGGCGGGCAACCACGAGCTGTAAAAAGCTTCTTGCAGGCTTGATTGACGGTCAGCACCACGTCCGCAAAGTTGATGCTCCATTTCTCGACCCGTTGCAGGAGGCGCACGCCGAAGCTTTCCGGCTTCAGGCCGTAAATCGTCATCATCAACTCCGGCATAGGATCGTGAAGGTCCAGCACAACCCTCGCGCCGAAAAGTTTGGGAACCAGCGCGGCAAAAACCAGAAAGTCCGGCATGTTGTGCACGTGGACGAGAGCATAGCGGCGGCTCAACGAACGGAACGCCAGAATAACGAACGAAATAACCAGGAAGGCCGAATATTGAAACACATACGTAAACTTGCCGCCACGGCGGCGCTTCAGCGAAATTCGCCGGAGGCTGACCCCATTGTAGATTTCGCGTTGAGGCTCATGCTCGTCCTGCCGGAGGCATAACACCTCGACGTTCATGCCAAGCTGAACCAGGACCTCGGCCGCACGACGCGGTCGCGGATCGCTTGGATAATGAGAGAAAACGACTACGGCTACGCGCTTGCCGCGCAGTTGCACCGGAGTCAAACTCTCAGCCGCGCCCGAATTGGCAGAGTTGGTATTTACCTCCTGAGAAATCATTCTCAAATGCCGCAGACCCGAAATCATCACCTGCTACCGTACGAATTGCGCCGCAATTAATATCACGCCGCAACTCGCAGGCACTCTCAGACATGGTCGAGAAATTCCTGGTGCAAGCGAGGCGGAATGTAGTTCCGGGTCTTATTGAGCACGGTACTGACCTTCGCCTTGGATTCCACCAGCAATTGATTAGCCCGTTTGACCACGTCTTGATTCGTTTTCTCGGACTCGATCACCAGTAAAACCATGTCCATCAGCCCGGAGAGCCTTGCTGTTACACTGGTCTGGCTGACGGGCGGCATGTCGAAAATGATGTAGTCAAACTCGCTCGCCTTGAGTTTGGGCATCAAGGCCGCAATTTTCTTTGGCAAGTTGGCCGGCAGCAGGTCGCCATCCGCCTGTTCTGCGGTGGCGTAAAGGTTTGCCTTTACGAGTGCGCCCGGCTTTTTGTTGTTTGCCAGGGCTTCGTCCAGGCTACAGCCGGGTTTGCCCTTGTAAAAATGTTGCGCCGCCCCCTGCTCGCCGCTGATGTTGACCAACAACACGTTGCCATCGCCAGTCTCAGAGAGCGAAGCGGCCAATCCGGTGGCGATGCTGCTGACACCAGCACCAACCCCACAACTGGTCACCGCCACCAGCTTCGGTTTGTGGTTAAGATTCCTCGTTTCGAAATACACAATCAATCGGTCTCGCAATCCTTCATAAAACCGGTGGAGTGG
>DATJXK010000183.1:0-31780 GCA_035500235.1 Pseudomonadales bacterium
TACCCGCGCAGTTTCCCCGGCCGAGATTGCCAATGCCAAAAAAGCCGAAGCAAAGCCGGAGGGGGCCAAACCTGCGGAAGCCAAACCCGCTGCGCCTAAAGGCGGCCTTTCCTATCTGTATCTCTTTTTTGCGCCGGTCAAAGAATATCTGGAAGACGACGACGTTTCGGAAATCATGATTAACGGTCCGTCGCAAATCTATATTGAGCGCAAAGGAAAAACGGTTCTCACTCCGGCTAAATTTCCCAATGACCAGGCATTGCAGGCTGCGGTCATGAACGTGGCGCGCAGCGTGGGCCGCTTTTTCGACAAGGACAATCCGCGGCTCGACGCACGGTTGCCGGATGGCTCCCGCGTTCACGCCGTCATTCCCCCTCTCGCGCGGGTGGGCACCATCATCGCTATCCGTAAATTCCGCCGCGAGAAATTGACCATTGAGCAATTGGTCAGCTACGGCAGCCTCACCAAAGAAGGCGCCCGCCTGCTCGATGTCATTGTCAAAGTCGGCAGAAACCTGATTGTGTCCGGCGCAACCTCGTCGGGCAAAACTTCCGTGCTCAATGTCTTGAGCGCATTGATTCCGGAAAATGACCGTATCCTCGTGCTGGAAGACGCCAGCGAATTGCAATTGCAGCAGACCCATAAAGTATGTTTCGAAACCCGCAAGGCAGACGAATACGGCAAAGGCGAAGTCAGCATTCGCGATTTGTTGCATTCAGCCTTGCGCCTTCGCCCGGACCGCATCGTAGTCGGTGAAATCCGTTCCGGTGAAGCGCTCGACCTGTTGCAGGCCATGAATACGGGCCACGAAGGAAGCATGTCCACCATTCACGCCAATACGGCGCGGGACAGTTTGTTCCGCATGGAAACGTGCGCCCTGTTGAGCGGCATTGATATTCCCCTGTCAGCGTTGCGCGAGCAGGTGGGTTCGGCCATCCACATGGTGATCCAGACGGCGCGGTTGCACGACGGCACCCGCAAAATCACCGCCATTACTGAAGTCCTGGGATTGACCAAGGATCGCGAATACAAATTGGAAGACATTTACGTTTTCAAAAACGAAGGCCAGGATTCTAATGGCAAAATTCTCGGACGCCACGTCTTCACCGGATACAAACCAAGCTTTTACGAGTCAGCCCAGCAGCATGGCTTTGACCTGAACGGCCTTTTCATCCCCTAGGTGGTTTAAATAAAACCATGACCACACGAAAATCCTTAGTGGGACAGGCATCTTGCCTGTCACAAGGTGTATGCGCTTTCAATCGTTCGACGTTGATTGACGCGGTAGGGCCGCGCTGCGTCGCGGCCGCATAGTATTTTTAAATTTCCCCTAATCCAATCATCCCGTGCCCATCGACAAAGATTTGAAACGCGAAGTGCGGATGGAAACCGGGATGAAGTTTGGCCGGAACGCGCCCTCGCCCTCGCAAGTCAAGGACACCATCCGCCAGGTTCTCGAAACGAAGCTCAAACAAAAACAGCAGCAGCTTACCCCCGCCGAAAAAGACGCCGTCGCCAACGCCATCAGCGACGACTTGTTGGGGTTTGGGCCGCTGGAACCGCTTCTCCAGGACGAGAGCATCACTGAGATTATGGTCAACGGTCCCCGTGGCATTTACGTTGAGAAACATGGCAAAAAAATCCTTTCCGGCGTGGAATTCGATGACGAAAGCCACCTGCGTACGATGCTGGAAAAGATGCTCGTGCAAGCCGGGCGCCGTTTGGACGAGAGTTCGCCCTACGTGGATTTCTCCATCAAGGACGGCTCGCGCGTCAACGCCATCATCTCGCCCCTGGCAGTTCATGGCTCGACCATCACCATCCGGAAATTTCTCGGCGGGCTCACGACCCTCGATCATTTAATCAAGCTCCAAACCATCAATGAACCGATGGCCGCGTTCCTGCGCGCCGCGATTAAGGCGCGGCTCAACATCGTGTTTGCCGGAGCGACTGGCGCGGGAAAAACCGCCACGCTCAATGTTCTCTCGCATGAGCTGTCCCCGGACGAACGCATCATCACCATTGAAGATGCCCTTGAATTGAAGCTGGGCCAGGAGCATGTCGTACGGTTGCTGACCCGCCCGAATAATATCGAAGGCAAAGGCTCCGTAAGCGTGCGCCAGCTTTTCAGCAATACCCTGCGCATGCGGCCCACGCGCATCATCCTGGGAGAACTGCGCGGTGAGGAAGCACTGGATTATTTGCAGGCCGTGAACAGCGGCCACGACGGCACGCTCGCTGTGCTCCACGCTTCCACCCCGGCGGATGTGATTGGCCGGCTGGAAACCATGGCCATGTACGCCGGGCTGAATCTTCCCTCGAGCGAAATCCGCCGCCAGATTGCCTCCGGCCTCAACCTGATTCTGCAGCACGAACAGCTCGCCGACGGCTCGCGCAAGATTACCTACATCACCGAAGTCGCCGGCTTCAAAGACGGGGAAATCATCCTGAACGACATTTTCCGTTATGAATTCGCCGGCCTTTCGGACAAAGGCGAAGTCATGGGCGAATTCAAACTCATCAACCAACCCATAGACACCACCCGCTTCAAAAAGCGCGGCATTCGGATTGAGCAGATAATTTAGTCGGCGGCTCGCCTTTTCTTCGTTTCTAGGCGGCTCAAACACGCGGATAAATTTACTTTTGGCCACTCCAGCTTCAGACCAAAACCCACGAATTAAGTCTAAAATACCATGGGGGGAACCCGTCCGTAGGCTCCGATTTGTCCACCGTAGCCTAGGCATAGGTAAAAGCCTTGCAAAATGCGCGTGAACAACTAGGAGTCAAGTTTCGGTTCCGGCTTGAGCGCATTGTGGTAAAATGGCCGTTGCGCTCTTTGACATAACGGGGCAAAAGCGGCGATGAATCGCCGCACTCCATACGCTTTGCGAGGACGTTTGACTCACAACTGTCGCAGAGCGTCTGGAGTGCGTGTGCTTTAGCACCGCTTTTCTTTCGCGGTTTTGGCAAGCCTCTGAATTAACCTAAATCAACCCTCTAAGCCAAAAAACAAACCGAAACCAAACCAAAACAGGCCGAAAAATGAATCACGGTTTTGAAAACTTGCGGAAGATGGCTGGGACAAATTTAACCGCAAAAGATCGCAAAAGGGACTAGTAGTAAAAACAAACCGGAACCAAACTCCCGCAAGGTCATGCAAGGTAAAAAATTGCGGGTTGGCGCGCTCTGGAAACTTGCAGCATGCAACCTAAACCTCGCAACCGCTCTTCGGAAGGCTACGGAAGCCTATGGAAGGTCCCCCGAGGGTGGACGGCTGTGCAGGAGCACAGCCCTACCGTAACAAGCATCTTCGTTTGCTTCTGTAAGAGCTTTCCAGCGTCAATTCGTCGGCGCGTAGAGCCGGAAGAACTCATACGGCGGCCCGTTCAGGATATTATTGGTCAGGTAATTCGGACCCAATTGGCCGGTAGAAAGGTTGAACCAGATGGTCGGCGGCACCAGGTTGGTCGTGCCCTGCAATACATAATTTCCATTCCATGAAATGATGACATTGCCATTCGTGGAGGTGATGGAGCTGACCTCGTTCGTGCAGGGTGTAGCAATCAAATAGATGTTCGCCGGCACTGCCGGCCCGCAATTCGTGAGGCTGAACGCGTCATTATAACGCATCGTCACGTAATAAATATTCGTGGCCGGCTCGTCGGTAATCGAGGCCAGATAATTCGTGGTGTTCATGGCCAGGCTGGTGGTCAGTCCGGGGTCGGCATACCAGTCCGCCGTGAAGTTCGGCGGCACGGTCACCGCCAGCATTACCGCCACTTCGGGACAGGTATAATTGGTGGCCACGATCGCCGTGGGAGGATTGGTGGGATACGGATCCACGATCAAATCCGCCACTCCCGAGAAATTATTCGCCGACGTGGTAGTGGTACCGTAACTATCAGTCAGGCTGACGATTGAATAGCTTGTGCCGATGGGCACTAAGGAATTATTCGTAGCGGTTACGTCGCGGGTAAAAGGACTGCTGGTCACCAGGTCGTTAGTGAAACCATCCGACCAAACCACATTCGTCCACGGCCCAAAGCCGCCCAATGTTGCGGAAATGGTGACTGAATCCGACCCACTACCGCAGGTGGTGTTCGTGGAATCAACCACTGCCGCCGTCGGCGCATCAAAGACGCTCACCGCATAAATATTCGTTTCGCTGCCGGAACAACCGGTGTTCGTGTCGGACACTGATGTGACAGAGAACGTAAAGCTGGCGTTGGCATTGGTAGAGACCACTTCGTTCCAAACATACGTGGCATTGGCCGAATAGTTCGTCGCAAGGGCTGTATGACCGTCAGAAAGCACCACTGCCCACGGGCCGATGCCGGTGAACGTCAAATGGTTCGTAACACTCAGAGTCTGGTTGCTGATGGTATAAGGACTCCCGTTTTGCAAAGCCTGGAATCCAACGATAAGACCGTAGCTGGTACTCGACGGCTGGCTGATGGATTCCAGCAGGCCAGTCGCGACGCCGTTAGTAGACAACCCAAAATCATTGGTGGTGATCGTGAGAGTTACCGTGGGCAACGGATTGATTAAGAATTGGGCGGTACCCGTGATGTCTCCGGCCTGATTTCCGATGCAGGTATCCACGTCATTGGTGACCATGGTGACGAAATACACGTTATTGCTGGCGGCATTCGCCGAGCTGGTCGTGGGCGTAACGCTGCGGGTCAGCACCAGCGGCCCCGCCCCGTTCGTCGTCTGCACTGTTCCATCGTTCCACAGCACCGTCCACGGTCCGATACCCGTGAGCGTGTTGGTCAAAGTGTACGAAGCGCCCAGATCACAATTCGTCACGGCCACGGTCAGCAATTTGGCCGTTGGCCGCGGATTGATGACGATGTGATTGGTGCCCATGATGTCGCCGGGCTGGTTGCCGGAGCAGGTGTCGCCATTGCTGACGCTTTTAACATAATAGACGTTATTGCTGGCCGCATTAGCTCCAACACTATTGGTCGGAAAGATCGTGCGCGTCAAAACCACCGGTCCGGAATTGCCAAGGGCCACCTGGATGGTGTTGTCATTCCAAAGAACATTCCATGGGCCTAGGCCGGTCAGTGTATTGGTTAAAGTGTAAGAGCTGCCGTCGTTACAATTCGTCGTATCCAGGGACGCCAACGTGGCGGTGGGACGCGGATTCACGGTGATGCTGGCGGTGCCTGAAATATCACCGGGCAAGTTGCCCTGGCACATGTCCGCATTGGTAACGATGGTTACGAAATAAACATTATTGCTCGCGGCATTGGCAAATGGGTCCGTGGGAGAAACCGTGCGGGTCAAAGTCACCGGCCCGGGACCGGCTTGCGCGACGGTTTGAGTCACGTCGTCGTTCCAAATAACAGTCCACGGACCAATACCGGTCAGCGTATTCGTGAGAGTAAATGAATCGCCCTCATTGCAGATGTTCGTAGTGAGAACAGGCAAAGTGGCTGATGGCCGTGGAATGAGTTGCAACGTCAATGCCAGCCGGTTCGTGCTATTAAAGCCCGTCCTCAAATCCCGTTCCACCGCATAAAAAATAATATTGGAAACCGCGTTGGCTCCGCGCAAATCAGGATTGTTCGTCGGGAAGAAACTGGTGGTACCGGCGCCTACCACATTTGTCCGGGCATCATACCAGTCCACGGTAACCGTGCCGGCGGGATGATTGGCATCCGTAACGAGGGTCACGGAGAGCGGGGAATAGACCGGGGCGTTGGGATAGGACGAGCAATTCGTTTCATTGATTGGGTTAACGGGAGACGGGGGCGGTGTGCCGGCCAAAACCACCGCTCCGGAATCTCCGACCAACTCGGACACTCCAATCAAGGGGCCGGTATTGGCATACGCCACGCCATTAAAATTGACATTGGAGAGAGTGTTGGTCACCAGAGTCCAGGTAACTCCATCGGGGCTGGTTAAAATCAAACCCTTATTACCCACAGCGATGAATCCGGAACCAGTATAAGTGACGGCGTTTAACGGCGTATTGGCGGTGCCGTTTACATAAACGGTCTTCCAGGTTGTGTTGCCACTATTGGAAGAAGCCATGATTACTCCGTTGTCGCTGCTGGAAGAATTGGTAGCGCCTACGGCAACTAACGTCTGCGCGCCGTCCCATGCTATGGAATAAAGATCAGGCAAGCCAATGTGACCGCTCACCGCGGCTGGCCAATTCGTGCCGTTGGCAGACAGGCGAACATCAGCGTAAAGGCCGCAGGCGGCAAATCCATTGGCGCCGTAGGCGGTCACACCACGAAATGATTCAGCAAAATCTATGTTGGCAAGTGTGCCCGGAACCCAGGTCGTAGAAGTTGGCAAAGTGATACCGGACCACGATATTTGGGGGATTTCAGCGACAGCCGCATACCCATTGCCATTGTATGCAATGGCCGGTGAAAACACAGTGCTGCTGAAAATATTATGCTGCCGGGACCATGAAAGGCCCGCTGAGCTGAAATTGTTGGCGGCGCTGAAAACCACATTACTGGTCCCAGTCGTGACGAAAGTATTATTATTACCCAAAGTCACCGAGGCCAGGTTTAATTTATTGGCAGGTAAAATTTGATTTGTCACCCATCCGGAGTTGGTGATCCAGGTTTGGCCCGGCTGAAAGTTGCCATACACATAGATTTGATTGGCGCCAACTGCTAAAAAATTTGAATTACCCCCGAAGACAACCGAATTCAATTGGTTGGTCAGGCCGTGAAAGAGGTTGGGGCTGGTCGAAAGTGTCAGATTGGTGAATTGCAGCTGCGCTGATACAGAACAGACGGCGCCCGCCGCCAGCATCCCCAAAACTAATTTTATGCGATTCATAACTTCTACCGGGTTAAAAAAACAATTAGTTAAAAATCATAACGCAATCCCAATTTAAGATAAGGGCCCCAAAGATATTCATTGGGAGAACTGGTACTGGAGTCCGAGTAATTGACGATATCATACCGGCCTTCGATACCGACGTCGCCAAAGACTTTGAACAAGCCAGTTTTTCCCATGCGATATTCGCCGTGGATGGTCGCGCGTCCAATTCCACCGTAAAGGGTATTATCAATATCTGCTGTCACGGGCGTGATTCCTGATTCCTCCTGCCCCGGCAATGTCTCTAATGACTGTTGATGCCTCACGCCACCGAAGCCTTCGATTTCACCTTGCAGATCAACGCGCCATTTGTGGGTGGTATACAACGAATAGGACAAACCGACGCCGACATTTCCCAGATAGTCCTGCGTATTGTCTGTCTGTGTATAGTTGCCGGGCGAATTATCATTAAGGGTGGCAGTAACGTAGCCAACACCCGCACTGAGGTATGCGGAAAATCGCTTACCCCGAAGCTGGGGGAACGTGTACTTCAAATCGAGTTGATACAAGGTATCGTCAATAGAGAATGTGGAGTTAATATCCCCAAGAAAACCAGTGGGGATGACCTGACTCCCGGATGAATTACCATGGGCGATGGATAAATCAACAAACCATGCCTGGCCATATGAATAAGAAAGCGTACCTCCAAAATAAACGGAGCTGCGCGGCACGGTAAACGCCCCTTGCTGGCTGGTTGCAACGCTCCCTTCCGCTTTATTTAACGAATATCCCAAGGGCAAAGAAACCTGCCCCTGACCGAACATAACATCGGCCGACGCAGAAATTTCATTCTTCGTTGACTTGGGCGCCTGCAACATCGGCGGCGGCGCCATAAAATCAGTTGATGCGGTTGACGGGGCAGGCGTTGGTTCTGTTCCGGGCGCAGGCGGAACTTGCGCGGTTGTTTCTGCTGGGGGAGGCGGAGGTACCGCAGCGGGCGGCGCGCCGGACGCAGGGGCCGCTTCGGCAGCGGCAGGCGCAACCGGAGCAGGAGCCGCAGGAGGTGCATAAGTAGAGGTCGCCATGCCAGGCCAAACCATCACACCTTTGGTTGAACCGGAAGCCGGCGGGCGGCTGGTAGAAGGAGCTGATCCGTTAGGCCAAGCCATCACACCGCCAGTTGAATTTGTCCCATTGGACGCCCCGGAAACTCCACTCCCGGGCCACGCCATTGCTCCACTGGTAGACGTCGATTTTGACTGGCTCGTGGATGGCGTGCCTCCACCCGGCCAAGCCATCGCGCCTGAAGAGGGGGGCGGAGATGAAATGGATTGAGAGTGATCCACTGCGTTTGTGGACGCATCCGGAAGCGCAACGGAATTGGTAGAAATTTCAGGAACCGAATTGGTTGGGAGTTGGGTTTCCTGGCTTTGGGTTTTTATACCGGTGGCGGCGAAGAGGCTCAGACTCCAAATCACAGCCTTTTTAAATTTACTGTGATGATTGCGATGAAACGTATGCCCAAGCCGTAAATTATCCACATTGGTTTTCATAGCTTCTGTTATTCAGTTTGCGCCCGAAATCAAACTGATGGTTCGAATTTTAACAATTGAGACAATAAGTGTCCACAATTATTACACCGATAGAAATCATGAAAAAAGGTAAGTAATTTTTAGCGGTTTTTTGGATTCACTTTTTAGTTTTTGTTTGACTTGCGGGGCAATCAGAAGAAAGATTTTATATAATTTTTGGCAACGGACTCTAAATCTCTAACCCGGACAAGCGAATCATGAACGGGGAATACTTTGAATCGGCGGAAGTTTCCGACATTGGCAAAAAGCGGAAAAATAATGAGGACGCCTGCCTGCGAATCGCTGCCCACGGAATTTTTTGCGTCGCGGACGGCATGGGCGGACAGACGGGCGGCGACATCGCCAGCGAAACGATCGTCACCACCCTCCAGGAAGTTTTCAGCAAGATAACCTCCCAGGATGATGACACTCTCCCCAAACGCATAGCGCTTTTTCGCGCGGCGACCAATCGCGCCAGCAAATGGATCAAAGATTTTGCCGATGAAAAAGTTGTCGGCCAGATGGGTTCCACCATTGTGGCCCTGGTCATTGACCCGCGTGACCCGCGCAGGGCCGTTGGCCTGCACGCCGGCGACAGCCGCCTTTACCGCTATCGCAACGGCGAGCTAAAGCAGATCACCGTGGACCATTCGGCGGTCAACGCCCTGGCCGAAAAATTAGGAATACCTCCGGAACAGGTCCCGGCCAAATATCAAAACGAACTTCTGCGCGCCGTCGGCCTGGCGGAATTCGTCGAGCTGGAAAAAACCCCGGTGGATGTTTCGACGGGAGATACTTTTCTCATCTGCTCCGATGGTTTGACCAAAATGCTGCCCGACAGCACCATCGCCAAAATGATTAAAGACGGACTGCCGTTCGGGGTCCAAACGCTCGCACAGTCACTCATCAACGCGGCCAATGAAGCCGGCGGCAAAGACAATGTCACGGCCGTCATCATTAAAGCCCTGGACCTTTCGAACGCTCCCCGTTTGGCAGAACCGGACGATGATAAAACCCCAACGCCGCCCGCTGATTTATTAGCCCACATCTCTCCGCCTACACCCGTTCCTTCTAAAGATACTCCTCATGGGTTTGAAGGTGACGAGATCAAGGGCGACACTCCGCAAACTCCCATTACGAAGGATATTCCCGCGAGGAAAGAGCAAAAAGCTCCGTCTGAAAAAATGGCGGATCCGATCACGCCGGCGATTACAGAAGAGACCCAAACTCATTTTATCACGCGCCCGAAGCAGGCTCCGGCTCCGAAAAAAATGACTGACATTGACCGCGAGGCGCCGACGCCTTCCGGGAAAGGTTTGGGCCTGATTATCATCTTCGCCGTTATCCTCGCTGGAGCGGTCGCCTGGTTGCTCATTAGATCAAAATCATCACCGCACACAGATGCAGTGGCAGCAGCTCCAATGACCAACAGTACCGCCGTGGCATCTGCCCCTGCCCCGACGCCCAGCAATCCTTCGACCGGGCCTCCGGCTGCCAGCCCAAATCAGCAGGCCTATAACGACGCCATGAAAAACGCCCAGGCCGCATGGAGTCGTGGGGATTTCAAGAATGCCGCTTCTTTTGCTTCCGTTGCTCTCCAAAAAATACCCGGGGATGCTGCTGCCACGAAATTGGCTGACGACGCCCAAACCCAACAAAAAAATGTAGATTCATGGCGAAGTGCCCTGCTTAATGGCCGCTCGGCTTTCAGCAGCGGCGATTATAAAAATGCCCTGGCCTGGGCCAATGAAGCACTGAAATTTATCCCCGGGGAAAAAACCGCGAGCCAATTAAGGGATGATGCGCAGCAAAAAATTTCCACCAGCGCCGTTGATGACCAGAAATATCAGGCGGCATTGAGTGATGGTGAGGCGGCCTTAAAAAATGACGACCTCTCAGCGGCCAACCAGAAAGCCCAGGAGATGCTGGTCATTCGTCCGAATGATCCCAAGGCGCTGGAAATCATCAAACAGAGCGGGCAAATGATGGACTTTGAATCCGCCCAACACGCGTATGACGAATGTGACTATGATTACGCGTTGCAGATTTGCCAGAATTATTCCTCCGTGGATATGTTCCAGAAGCTGGCCCAAAAATGCAAAACGGAACAAACTGCTTTGAAGGATGCGAAGGCCCGCCTGGCTGCCGGGGATTATTCATTCGCCAGCGATATTCAAAACCAGGGGCTGGCACAAAAAAAACCGTTTGCCGCCTTGCTGGCGCAAGCGGCCGGAGAGCAAAAAATTTTGAGCCAATTGCAAGCCGAGCAGCAGGCGGGCAACTGGCAGGCGGTGAGTAAAGCCCTGGCTGATCCCGCTAATGCTGCTTTCGCCAATAAGCCGCCTTTTCACAGCCTGAACGAATGGGTGGTTTCCATGCAAAATCAAATTCAATTGAAGCAAGCGACGACGACATTTGAAGAAATGCTCGTTTGGTTCAACATCAAGCGGCCCGACGATCCTTATATCCAATCCGCCGAGGCAAAACGCCAATCCCGCTATGATGGTTCACTGGATGACAAGCAGCGGCAGCAATATCTGGCAACGATCGCCCAGCTCCAGACGGTCTTTGCCAACACCGGACAGCTCAATCAAAACGACCGCGCACAACTCCTGAAGGATTTGGAGGAAACCGTCGCACACCACGAATAAAACCGCGCTCTTTCCAACTATTCTTTAATACATGCCGCAAAGTTCGAATATCCTGGGTAAATACGAGTTGCTGGAGGTCATCGGCGACGGCGCGGAGGGGCGTGTTTACAAGGCGTCCTGCATCTCTAAGGATGTACCCGGACTGAACCAGGGTGAATTAGTGGCATTGAAGCGGCTTAAGAGCACGGGCCATGACAAGGAGTTCCAACAGTTTCGCCGGCAGATAGACATTTTAAGCAAGCTTAACCATCCCAATATCGTTCGCTATAAGGACTCGTTTGTCTGGCGCGAAAAAGAGCTGGAGGAGGACATCCATTGCCTGGTGATGGAATTGTTGGACGGCGAACCTTTTAAATCATTACTCGAACAAAACAGCAGTGGATTGCCCTGGTCGAAGGCGCGGGAAATTTTGTTGCAGATCCTCGACGCCCTGGCATACGCAGCCAAGAGCGGGGTCGTTCACCGCGACCTTAAGCCTTCCAATATTTATATCACCGAAAAAGGCATTCCGAAGCTCATTGATTTCGGCATCGCCCGGCAGGAGGATGGCGAGGCGACCGCAACCAGCAGTGCGGCCGGCGCAAAAGGCACGTTCGATTACATGGCGCCGGACTTTGCGTTGCAACACGGCGGGTTTCGGGGTGACGAGCAATCGGATATTTTCAGCTTCGGCGTCATCATGCACTTCGCGCTGGCGGGTTCCCTGCCCTTTCCGGCGCTGGGCGAACAAGCGGATCGCGGTTACTACATCCGCTGGCTGGGGAAACAGCCGCCTAACCCGGAGTTCCGCAATCCCGTTTTCAAAGTCCTGACGCACGCCCGCAGTTTTATCGGTAAATGCATTGCTTCAGACCGCGAAGCCCGCTTCAAAACGTTCGCCGAGCTGATGACGGAGTTCCAGGAAATTAACTATCGCAAACTCCGGCACGGGAATGAAACGTACGAATTTACGGAATGGCTCGGCAAAGGCGGGTTCGGCGAAGTTTATCGCGCGCGCCGGTCGAGTGATGGCAAAGATGTCGCCGTCAAACGCCTGTTCAGCGCGGGGCAGTCATCGCGGTTTGTGCGCGAAGCCAAAATTCTTCGCAACGCGGCGCACCCGAACCTGACCGAGTACGTGGATTTCATCGAGGTGAAACTGCGCGATGATGAGCGCGAGTATTATCTCGTGCTCGAGTATCTCGACGGAATGCCCGGCGCGAGCCTTCGCGACCGCATTCGCGAAACCGAAAACGGTCTCGATCCCGTTGAAGCGTCACAGTTATTTGTTTGTTACCTGGATTGCCTCGATCACCTGCACAAAAACGGGATCATTCACCGCGACATCAAGCCCGGCAATCTCTACGCCCCTGCCAGCGATCCCAAAAGGGCAAAGATTTTTGACCTGGGCATCGCCCACGATGAGGAAGGCACGCGCACGCACGGCCAGGTGCCCGGCACGCTCGATTTCATGCCGCCCGAGTTTGCCACGCAAACGAGCGGGCGTGGCTCGGCGCAATCGGATATTTATTCCATCGGCATCACGCTTTACCAGTCATTGACCAAGAAGCTGCCGTTTCCGCGGCTGCCGGAAAAGGAATCGGAAGCGTGGGTCGCGTTCTTCAAGCGCGCCAACAATCCGGTGGAGGCAACGTTTGACCATCCGGTTTTCAAGCAAAACAAGCAGATGGTTTCCATCATCCGGCGCGCGCTGGCACATGATCCGAAAAAGCGGTTTCCCAGCGCCGCTGCCATGCGCGAGGAACTGAGGGATTTTCTGGGCAGCATTGAAGAAGCGCCGACGACCATCATTGTCAAGAAACCAGCCCCGGAAATGGAAGCACCCGTTTCCAAACCGCAGGCAGACGAAGATGAAGAGGCTGCAACGAAGCCCGCCGATGTTTTCCGAATGGAGCAGGAAGCCGCGAAGCTCGCCGCCCAACAGGCAGCTGCCGCCCCGGCCAAACCGGTGGAGACTCCCGAAGAACTGGAAAAGAAACGCCTCGCTGCTGAAGCCCTTGAGAAAAAACAAATTGCCGATGAAAAGGAACGTGGCCGTGTAACCGCCGAACAGGCGGAAAAAAGAAAACGCGAGGAGGCTGAAGCCGCCGGCCAAAAACGCGTCCGGGATGAACAACTGGCAAAAGAGCACGCGGAACATGCCGAGGCACGACGTAAATCCACGGCCAAACTTGCCAAATTTGGCGGGATCGGAATTGCAGCGGTGGTCTTAATCGGTGGCGGGCTCTTCGGCTGGAAAAAGATGCAAGCAGGAATGCGTGAAAGTTCCTACAACAACGCTGTCAGCAGCGCGAACGACGATTTCAAATCCGGAAAATTTTCTGATTCTATTACTGAGGCGAACAAAGCATTGGCCATTCACGCCAACAACACGGAAATGCAGCAGTTGGTGGCGAACGCCCAAATGCAACTCAAGTTGCAACAAAGTTACGCAGATGCGGTCAAGAGCGCACAAAGTTCATTTGACAACCATGATTATTCCAATGCCCTGACCTGGGCGGCGGCGGCTTTGCAGAAACAGCCGAACGATCCCGATGCGATGAAGATTCAGCAGAACGCCCAGTCTGTCCTGAATGATTACCACACTGCCGTGGACCACGCCAACCTGGCTTATAAAAACAATAATTTTTCCGGGGCGGTGGCCGAAGCTGACAAAGCCCTGGCCATTTATAACAATGATTCGGCGATGCAGCAGCTTAAGTCCCGCGCCTCGACCCAGACTGCCAAACAGCAGACTTACACCGATAAAATGAACAGTGCCCAGGCTGCTTATAACAATTATGATTTCAACAAGGCCGTGGCACTGGCCGACGAAGCGTTGCAACAATTTCCCGGAGATTCCAACGCCACTAAATTGCGCGATGCGGCCCAAAAATACCTGAACGATTTCCAAACGGCGGTGAATGCCGCCAAGACTGCCCTTAACAATTCGGATTATGCCATGGCGGAAAGTGAAGCCGACCAGGCGCTGGCTATCTTCAAAAATGACGACGCCATGCTCAAGCTCAAGGCCCAGGCGGAAAGCCAGATGAAGTTGCACGCCGCGTACACTACGGATTATAAGAATGCCAGGACCGCCTTCAGCAATGGCGATTTCCCCAATGCCATTTCCTGGGCGAATGAGGCGTTAAAAGAAAATCCCGGCGAACCTAACGCCACCAAGCTAAGGGATAACGCGCAAACGACTTTGGATAATTACCATGCTGCCGTTTCAGCTGCCAAAGAGGCTGCCCAGAAAGGCGACTTTACCACGGCGGCCGCCGAAGCCGGCAAGGCGCTGGCGATTTATAAGAACGACACGGACATGCAGAAGATTGAGTCCGGCGCCAAATCACAAATCGCCGACCAGCAGGCTTATGCAGATGCCATGAAAAATGCGCAGACGGCCATGAGCGCCAATGATTATTCGGACGCCGCAGGTTGGGCGAAGGCCGCGTTGGAGAAAAAGCCGAATGATGCCGCCGCCATTCAAATCCGGGACAGCGCAATGCAACAGTTGAACGCTTTCGGCGACATGGTGAAGCAGGCCCAGGACGCTTTTCGGCAGCAGGATTTCGCCAACGCAGTCGTCCTGATTGACAAGGCGCTGGCCGTGCACAGTGACGATCCGACGGCAAAGAAGCTTAAAGCAGACATTCTTCGCCAATTAGACGTAGACCTCGTGACGATGCTTGAGTCTTTCAATGTATCAGTCCCTTCCGAACTTCAATACACGGCAGTGAGCAAGGTTAAGACTTTGGGAGCCATCGGCGACGCTGGAAAACCCTATTATCAGGCATTGGCCGACAAATTAGAAAAAGCTTATCGCATGGGCAACTGGCTCGACCAAAACAATCGTCAGATCAGCATCCACGACTTGCGCAAGGCCATTGATAACTGGCCGTAATCACGGCACCTCCAGCAGGTAATAATTCTGCGGCGTGTTCACATTCACCGGGTTGGTGAAGATAAAATTCCCCGAGGCATCAAAAGCGCCGGTTGAAACCAGCGACCAATTGGTCGTTGGCAACATGAGGTTCGTCGAACTCAGCACCCAATATGGCCAGCCCGGCACACCATTGCTCCCACTGAAGACGAAGTTCTTCCCATTCATTGTGCTGGTAACAACCTTTGGCGACGGTGTCGGCGAAGCCACAATACTTAATATCCCGCTGCTCAACGTGTTCGTGTTCCATGCCAAATTGATCCCAGGGATCGCCGGCACAATACCCGTAAACGCGCCGCTGTATCCCGCCGCATTGAATATTTTGAAACTATCGCCGGGTGCAAAAGCGTTGGTGCCCAGGTTGGTTATCATCAACGTCCCGTTATAAACCACATTCCCGGCCACCTGCGCCATGGAATTTGAGGGCGACAGCGATTTGTTGATTTGAACCAACAGAGTGCTGCCAGGATTAAAGGTAAGATTGTTATTCAATATCATCGCCCCGATGCCAGGCGCAAACACCGCCCCTCCGTTAACCACCACATTTCCCTTCACGGTTCCGTTACCGGTTAGTGTTTGTCCGGCCGCCAATGTCAGTGTCGCGTCACTGCGTTGGCTGGCATCCAAAATCCCACTGGAACGAACCGTAATCAATGGGCTATACGAAATAGAACTCGAGCCGACCAACGTTAATGTCCCAGCCAACACAATAGTATTTCCACTGTAGCTGTTATTGGCACCCGCCAGGAAGGTTGTGCTGTTGCTCACAACAAAATTTCCGCTTCCGCTTACGGAATTGGATAAAGCCAGGTTCTTTGTCCCCCCAAAAACACAATTGCCGCTGTTTAATACCACCGGCCCGAGCAACGCATTGGGATTGCCTTCACTAAAGACGGTATAATTCTGTCCATTGCCATTGAGAATGAATTGTTTATTCAGGTTTGTTCCACCCTGGTACATCCCGAAAGTAGCCCCTGCTTCAACGATCAGATTGTTCGTCGGATTGCCCAACCCCGTGGTGCCTTGCACTTCAAAAAATCCCTGCCGCACGTCAATATTTGCCAGGTTTGTGTCCACGACCGTATTTACAAATACGAGCTGGTTGCCGCCCATCTTGAACAGGTTGTAAGGATGACCGCCCGTGCTTAAAGTCACCGGCTCCGAAGCGGTTCCCCGTAAATCCCAGCGGCCCGGAGTATTGCCATTGCCGGGTATCCCTGTTCCTGCGCCGCCAATCGCGGTATCTCCCTGCATCATAATTGAGACAAAATTGTTATTGGCGTATTGATAGGTGGCGCTGTTATTTACGATAGCACCGTTACTATTGACGCCCCAGCCGGAGACGTTGATTTGCTTGCTCCCCAGGACGAATCCCTGGTTGGCATAATTTGGCCCACCGATATCCAGGGTGCCACCATTGGTAATGGTCACGGCACCGCCACTGGCTGGACCACAGGCTGAATTATTATTGATTTGCAAAGTGCCATTTTGAACTAACGTCGCCCCGGAATAATTATTAGACGCACTTAAGGTCAAGGTGCCCATGCCGGTTTGCACCAACGAACCAGAGCCGGAAATAATGTTTGTGCTATTGACGTTGTCACTGCGGTTGAAAACGAGCCCTCCGTTGTTCGCCACGGCCACCGACCCAAGGCTGCCACTATTCGCGCCGTTGCCGACCTGCAATGTGCCGCTGCCAATGGATAATGTGCTTCCACCCGAACTTGTCATTGTTCCCGTCAGAGTTAACGGATTGACCGAATCGTTAACCACTATCAGATTTCCCACCAATGAAACCGGTGCGGCCAGGACATCACCCTTGCTCGATGGAAGTTGTGTAAGCATTAAGGTGCCGGAATCTCCAAATATGAGCGAGCCACCGTTAGCGGCAATCGTATAACTGGCAACGCCATTGGCATCCCCGATCTGCAAATTCCCGATAGCGATCGCCTGGTTCAGATTAATCGTCTGTGGCGCAGACAGACCGGCATTGATTACTACCTCATCGCCACCGCTGTTGGGGAAACTGGAAACATTTGTCCAGTTCACGTTGGCGTTCCAGCTTTGCGCCAAACTTGTAATGCTGTTGGTCCAGTAAGCGGTAACCGGCTGCACCGGCGTAACACTTACCTGCGCGGAGTATGGGCTTTGACCGCCCGTGTTGGTTGCGGAAACGACATAGTAGTAAGTGATGCCATCGGTCAATGCCGTATCAAGATAACTGGTGCCGACGACATTATTCGCGATCAAGGCGTAAGGGCCGCCATTCGTCGTGGAACGCATGACGTTGTAACCTCCCGCGCCCGGGCTGGCGTTCCAACTCAAGGTAGCGGTGTTATTTCCGGGCAAAACGCTGAGACCTGTCGGTGCGGCCGGCGGAGTCACCGCGGCTGTAAATCCATACCAGCCGCTTTGATTGCAGGCATTCGCCGCCGTCACATAATAATAATTTGTTACGGCGCCAGCGCCGGCCACGGATGTGTCCGTGAAACTCGTTGTGGTTATCCCCGATTGTAACAGCACGGGCGGTGTGCTGGGGCCAAAAGAATAAACACTATAACTCGTCGCACCAACGGAAGCATTCCAACTTATGACTACAGACGAACTGCCCGGGGTCGTTACGACGTTTGCTGGAGGAAGCGGAATGGCGCATGAAGACGCGGTGGTTTCAGTCGAATTCAAACTTTCACCAATACTACTCACCGCAGACACGACATAATAATAGGTCGATCCAGTAACGACATTGCTATCGGTGAAGGTGGCAACAGGAACATTGGCGATGTTGATGTATGGCCCGCCGGTGTGCACCGCGCGTTTGACGTTATAGGTCAGCGCGCCGAGTGTGTTGTTCCAGTTTAACGTAACCGGATTTCCAGAACCGGCCACGAGGCCAGACGGCGTTTCTGGCACTTGCGGCGTGGTATTGGTCACGGTCACCAGCGCGTTGGCCCAGTCCGCATGGTCGTTCGAGGTTCCATCATCGTCACTGCCCATGCCCAGGGTCAAACGCCGCACTCCGGTCACATCCAAATCAATCGGCCGGGGAGCAGAGCTGCCGGTAATGACTCCGCTATCGTAAATTTTTGTGCCATCTGCAAACACCTGGAAAATAACCGTGCCGCTATTGCCGACTTCATCATCAATGCCGATGGTGGCTTGAAACCGCGAGCAAACCCCGCCCAGATTGTATTCCACGCCGGAATAGGAATTAACACCAATGCCCGAGGCATATTGAACCCCTCCGAGCGTAATGGTATTTCCACCAATGCTCTTATTCGGCACGATGGTTCCGGAACCGGTATAGGCATAAATCGGCTGTTGGCTTCCCAGATAGTTAGTAGCGGACTGAGGTGGCGCAATGGGTGTTCCAACCATTTTCAGGAGCAGCGTGGCATAAGGCGGAACAGTCGCGGTAAAACTGTTCGTGTAGGTTCCCCAATTCGTATGGCCCCACAAGTCGCGCACGGTGGCCGTCGTACCCGCTTGAAATGCAAGGTTGGTAAAATTGCACGTAATGACTGCGGGCGTTGTGGTACTGCGATTTAATAGTGCCACCGCCCGAGTCGTAAAATCGTACCCCATGGGTTTGCTCCACACTTCCGCGCTGTCCTTCGTACCTCCCACCAGGACACCCTGCTCTCCCGCCGGGTCCTGATCCACGGCAATGGCCTCGCTGTTTGTTAAAATGGCCAGCGATTGGGCCGATATCGTCGTAACATTATTCCCCGCAATCAAAGGCGCAGCCATCTCACACCACATGCTGAAATGTGTCTGGGCACCAACCAGGTTGGTCACAAATTCACCGTTCCCGATTTCCAGCATGTCCGGGTCATTCCAGCGGCCCGGCCCGGCGGCAAAAGCTGTGGTGCTGTTGGGATCGATGTGCGAAATCATGCTGGCGAACGTGCTGCCAATGTCGCCGGTCGTACGCCAGTAATTACCCGTATTGGGAGACCACGACTGATAGGCTTTGGCGCCGCTCGTGCCGTTGCCACCGCAAAGACAGTATAAAATCGGCTGACCGCTTTTCATGAGCCCGTCACTCATCTTGCCATAATCCACCGGGGCGCTGGCGCTGGCAGGAACATTGCAATTGTCATTTTTCAGATAGTCGACATGCCAGGAGCCATACGTCATGGCGTCCACGTACTCATAGCCATAGCTGCCGGGGTCTTTGGGCGGCGTCGCACCGGTAATACAACTGGAGCAGGTATTGGTGCCGTGGTCGGTGTAGATGCCCAGCTTGAGGCCCATGCCGTGAACATAATTTGCCAGCCACGGAATACCGTCGGGAAATTTGCCGGCAATGGAATAAGGCTGGATCACGCCGTTGGAATCGCGAGAACTGGCCCAGCCATCATCGATGTCAATGTATTGGTAACCGGCGGCCTTCATGCCGTTAGCGGCAATGACGCCGGCGTTATTGGTCACAATGTATTCGCTGATGCCGCAATGATAAGCGTTCCAATCGTTCCAACCCATCGGCGGCGTGAGAGCGAGATTATTGGTCAATGCCAGCACCGGAAGAGGCAAAAGCGCTAGCAGGCTCGCCAGGTATTTAAGACTTACTGAATAGCGATTCTTCATTGGGCGGATCCAAATCTTAAATGCAGTGTGGTTAAAAAAACCGCCGGACAAGAAATTCCTGCCCGGCGGCCATGATTCAATTTTAATTAAGCCGTTCCCGCCTTAGGGCATCAGCAACAGGTAGAACGTCTGCGGAACAGCAGGATTAACAATGTTCGTCGTCAGGTTGAGGTTGCCGCTTCCATCGAACGAGTTCGTCAAGACTGGCGTCCATTGGCTTATCGGCAGCAGCACGTTCGTGCTTTGGAGCAACCGGTAAGTTCCATTCGGCGCGCCGTTGATAGCGCTCAAGGTCAGTGTCGCACCGTCCACGGTGAGCCCGGTGAACTTCGCTGGAGATGCGGGCGAACCCACGATCAACACGAGCGAACCGCCGCTGATTTGCAATACTACCGGCTGGCCGCCCTGGGTGCCACCGCCGCTTACGGTGAACGTGGAAGGCAAGGTTCCTGCCACCGATCCACCGATCCCGGCCGAGACAATCGTGTAAATGCCCACAGGCAAAGGAGTGGCGCTCGTATTATTAATGTTCAGCACAGTGCCGGCAGCCAGTGTCAAGGTGCCATTGCTGACAACCAATGACGGTGTGCCTGCGGCATAGGTCAGGTTCAATACGCCTGATGAAGCGTTGAAATTACCAACAAGCCCGGCAGTGGACGTGCTGTTGCTCAGCACCTGGCCGGCCGCCAGTGTCAAGGTAGACACGTTAAACTTCGCCCCGCCGGCAATCGTAATCGGAGCTGTGCTCGCGATACTTCCGGTAGCACCCAGTGCCAGCGTACCGGCGCTAATCGTCGTGGGACCATTATAGGTATTGGCTTTGTTCAGCGTAACAGTGCCGGCGCCCAGTTTGTTCAAGCCACCGTCATTGGCCCCACCACTTTGCAATGATTCATTGATGCCGATGGAGAAACCACCGTCGTTAATATTTGCCCCACCGCCAAAGATGAACGTGTTGACCGGGCAGGCCGGGCCGCTCAAAGCACCCTGGTAGAACGTGGCCGAGCTGCCTTTAGCGATTAGCGTTCCACCATTGAAGTTAAAGGTGGCCGTCGGAGTTCCGCTGCCGCCGTTGTTTGCCGTTTCGGAAGCAACACTGGTGCAGCTAATGGAACCACCGCTAAGATTGACCGTGCCGGAACCGCCGTTGGCCGCATTACGGGAAACGTCCAAAGCCCCGCAACTGACCGAACCTCCGCTCACGTTCAAGAAGCCAAGACCGCGGCTAGATACAAAGATCGTCCCGGGCGTGGTGAACGAACCGCCACTAACAATGAGCCAACTGCCGGCCGTCAGAGCGCCATTAGCACCCTGGAACTGGCTGGCGACAGTCAAGGTGCCACCCGCCACATCAACCACACCGGTAGAACCACCGACAGGGCCGGTGTTGATACGGGCGGAGGTGGTGTAAGTACCATTGCTCATGATGAAGGTCGCAGCCGAACCGGCGGCATAACCGAGTTGATTGTCGGTAGGCTGGCCTTGCTGCGATGTGCTTGTGAAATTCGGCGCGCTCGAAGCACTGCCGAAAACAAATGTACCATTGGTCAAATTAAGATACCACGGCGCCGAAACTGGTGCTGATGACGGATTATCCAGCATCGTCCAAAGTGTGCCATTACCCGATGTCGCAATACCATTCGTAGCTGTGCCGGTGCTGCCCACAGCATCTGTAAGGATGCCTGAGCCCATAAACACCGTGGCGCTGTTGCCAGAGGTGGCATTAGTCAAACCGCCGCCAATGATCAATGAGCCCACCGCGCCGTTAAAGGTCTGGGGCGTAGTCATGGTCAGAGGAATATTAATGGTCTCGGTATTGGCCGCGTTGTTGAGAACGGTGCTTCCAGAGAGATTAATGCCGTTACCGTTGAGGACAAAGGCGCCGGATCCCGGCACGAATTCGATCAGGCCAAAGCTGGTGCCGGCGGCAATATCATTGGTGTTGTTTAACCTGTTATTGCCCTGGAAGAGGATTTGGCTGCCTGGCGGCGGCAATGCCGACCAGTTCGCGGCATCGCTCCAGAAGCTGCTGGTCGTGCTATTCCCGGTCCATTGTGACGGACCGCCCGTAGCCGTGACGGTAATGGCCGAACCTGTGTCATGCAGAGTGAAGGTGTAACCATCCACGCTGGGACAGCTGAGCGAGCCGACCCCACCAGACATGCTTCCTGTATAGGTAATCAGCGTGTAAGCCACTCCATCCTGCAACAATCCCACTGGAAGGATGTTGATCGTACCGCCATTAATTATGACATTGCCGTTGACTGCAATCAGGTCATTGATACCACCGCCAACGGTATTGGCATTATTTAAATTATAGGTCGCGGTGCTGCCGCTTTCAAAGGTCAAGGTGCCACCGACCGCGAGCGTTGAAGGTGCTGACGCCAGGCCGGGTTCGATAATACCGAAGTTATCAAGCGCGTTGCTGATCACCCCGGAACCTGTGACGGTGCCGCTGTTGATCACGCCGCTGTTTTCGATAATTCCGCGCACGTTCAGCAAGGTCCCGCTTTCCACGGTAACACCCGAGACGCTCCAGAAAACATTGCTGATGGTCATGATGCCGGAATGAACATCCGCGCCACCTGCAAAGTTGGTAGTATCGCCGCTCAAAATGAGTATGTTTGTCCCAATGGTCTGATAGATATCACCGTTGCCCGAGAGAGGACCCGCCAGGTTCAAAGAACCGCCGGCAATATTTACGTTACATTGAACGCTAAACCCGGAAGAGTTGGTGCAAATAACCGGACCAACAATGGTGTTATTACCACTGGCATTCCACAACGTGCCGCCGTCGTTCAGCACGATGACTTTGTTCAAACGATTGGTGATCTGGAACAACTGGAATTCGCCAAGGTTCGGCGCCGAGTTACCTTCGATGATCACTGCATTCGTAGGATTGCCCAGGCCGGTCGTGTTGCCTTCCATTTCAAAGGTTCCGTTTTGGATATCAATGTTGGCTAGGTTAGTGTCCACCATTGCACTCACAACCCCAAAGAAGCCGGCGTTGCCGGCAAGGCCGCCGTCACCGATCTTAATAATGTTATAAGGATGCCCGCCAGTGCTTAGGATGGCGGTAGGCGTTCCGGTCGTGCCGCCGGGCGCGCGCAAGTCAAAGCGGCTGCCGGTGACACCGATGGTCAAATCGCCTGTGAGTGTCAGGTTTGTCAACCCGACATACTCGACAGCCGCCGGAGCCTGGGTGCCGGCAATACTCGTGCTGCTGTTATTAATGGCCCCATTGCCGCTGACACCACTGCCTTGCGCGACAATAAATCCGTACGCGGTGTAACCATTGATATCGAGTGTCGAACCATTCGCCACAGTGGTGATCGTAGGATTGCTGCCCAGGGCACTGTAGCTGCCCATCTGCAGAACGCTATTATTCGTTACGAGGACATTTCCCGTGTACGAATTTGCTCCGCCCACCAGCAAGGTATCGGCGCCTTCCTCGGTCAATCCACCCGTGCCGGAAATATTATTGGACACCAGGTTTATAGAACCGCCGCCAATATCATACGCCAACGCACCATTATTTAGGACCGGGCCAGTTCCCAGGGCCGACAAACCAATGTTGTTGCCATTGCCAACCTGGACGATGCCGTTGCTGATGAAGGTTCCGCCAGTGTATTGATTGTTGACATCCAGAATCAGCAGGTTGGTGCCTTGTTTGGTCAAAGCAACCTGCCCGGCAGTCGAATTACTAATCGAACCCGAGCCGCTGAAGATATATTCCTTCACCGTATTGCTGATCGAAATCGAACCGACCGTGACAGTCGTTGTCACGTTGATATTCGTTTGTCCTGCCGCGCTGTCGTTGAAGGACACAAAATCATTCTGGTCAAAGGTCGTTGGAGTAACACCATTCAGCCAGTTAACGGATTGTTGCACATCCCAAGCCGTAGGATTGCTGGAGTCAGTGCCATTCCAGGACAGGAATCGAGCCGGGGCCGGCCCACCGGTCAGCTTCAGGTCAATAAACCCATTTTCATTGGTAACAAAGCCGGTCGTTGCGGGGCTGGTTACGGGGATAGAGCCAAGAACGATATTGGTCACCGCCGCGTTCAAAGTGGTGTAACTGATCAAGTGGAGCGTGGTCGGATAGCCGGTAATAATCGGAAGTGAGGTAATGTTGATCGTGTTTGCCGAACCTCCGAGATTAAGTGTGCCCGTCGCCCGGTTCGTTATCCCGCTGGACGTGATGGCAACTTTCCAAATGGCGTTCGTCAAAGAAAAAGTTGCGTTCGTACCGGCCGAAGAGAGCAACTGCGATTCATCTAACATAGCACCGTTGATAGATACCGAGGCGCTGCTGTTGATGTTCGCAGTATTGGTCAGCATCAACGTGCCGCCATTAACAAACGTATTGCCCACGTAGCTGTTATTACCGCTTAAAATCTGGGTGCCATTGCCGGCTTTTATAATTGAAAGGTTGTTCGCGTTTCCGTTGTCAGAAATTGTTCCGTAAAAACTTCCCGAAGCATTGTTTGCTCCGATCGTGAGGGTGGAAGGTGCGGCACCAAAATCATCCACTTGGTTCAAAATGCTGTTACTGATCGAATTTAACGCCCCAATCGTGTCGCTGAAACCGTTCAAATCCAGCCGGCCAAAACCTGTTCCTGCCGCCATGGGAATAACATTGTTTCCGCCAAGCTGGTTATTGGCGAATAATTTCAAATCCGAACTGTCATTGTTGGCGCCATCAATCACCAGGCCACCAGTCCAGTTGTTTGCGTTAACTGTGGCGTTGCTTAAACCGAAAGTACCGCCGGCCGCATTGGCATAAAATTCCAGCGTCCCGGGGCCGGTAATCTGCCCTCCTAAAAAGGTCATGACGTTCGCGGAACCTACACTAATGCGATCAGCGATGGCCGGGGCGCCTGCCTGAAGATTGGTAATCGTCACGGGATTACCCATCAACGTAAAGGTACCCGACATGATACCCCCGTTATTACCAGGCATCCGCAAGGTGCCTTCAGTAGCCGCACCAATAAAACTGCAGGCCGGAGATAGGAAAAAGTTATTGGGCATGACTCCCGCCGGAGTGTTTTGCAATGAAATGGCTGCGCCTCCCGCCGCAATATAAACTGGACCGACACCCAGCGCGTTGGTTTGATTACATTGCACACGACCCTTGTTCATGTAAGTACCACCCGAATAACTGCTGTTGACATTGATATATTCTGAACCACCGCCGGCATAAACCACGCTCACTGCACCGCCGCTCAAATTATCACGAATCGAAGCGTTAATTTCGCCTTCATTACTGGTGTTATTGCCATTGATCCCAATGATGATTTCACCGGGAATCGGATTACCAGCGATCATCGGACCACAAGTCAGAACACAGCCGCTGCCGCCGCCGATGGTAATTAACTGCGCGGTTTGCCCACCCGGCAGATAGATACCACCAATATACATGTTGCCTTCGTTGGTACCCAAATCCAGCACGCCGTTACCGCTGGGAATGACCAGAGTCGTCGTTTTGGTGGTGGAATTGATTGAGGCCAGAACGGTGCCGAGATAAGTCGTATTCGTCACCGTGTACGAATTGGCCGTGCCACCAGCCAGGGAAAAATTCCCGGTAATAGCCGTGATATCGAGGTTGCTCAGCACCGTCGGACTGGTCGATCCGATTGGCCCAGCCGCAGCGATGATATTGGCGCTGGGATATGTGTAAGGCACAATCGCCCCGCCGGAAACTGTCGCCAGCGCAGAGAATCCGCCGCCACTGTTGGCGCTGCCCAATCCGTTATTTCCCACCAACCCCGCGCCGCCCAGACCCTGGATTAATCCAGTTCCGTCTGCGGTGTAAGACGCCGAAGTTACATTGTTCGGCCCGAAATTGGCGACACCACCAAGGTCCAGCGTTATCCCGCCACCCAAGGCCAGACTACCCGCTGGACTGTAAAACGTGTAATAGCCCCAATCCAAAGCCAGATTATTGTTTACTGTTTCCGCCTGGGAGGTCGTATTGGTAATGCCGATATTGGCATTATAGTTATTGGTCTGGCCTGAAATTAAAATGCTATTGCCGCCTAACGTAAACGGAGCCGACGAATTCGTGAAAATAATGCCGTCAAATGGCATGCCGTTGGCGAAATCATTATTGGGAGTATATGCGCCACCGCTTTGGTTGATAAAATACAACGTGTCATAAGGCCTTGGCGCGACAGTTGACAACCAGTTTGCGCCCACGCTCCAATTGCCCGACGCGTCGTTCCAATAGCTCGGATTGGCCATTGCCGAATTTACCGCCACAAAGCCGACTGCAGCAGCGGGCAACCACGCACGGTTTATCAATGCAGAAATATTTCGAGAGAAACGCGTTTTCATAAGTTTACTGTCTGACGGGATTTGTTTTTTGAGTTAACGATAAACTGTCTGTCGGTTGTATCTCTATCGGCCTGCAAATTTTATAAGGAACCGGCTATTGAGGGTTTCCGGGGCTAATAGTATTGGGAGGCAATCCCCAATTCCGGTGCCAATTAAAATTAAAAATAGCGTAGGTCATTTTGGTGTATTGGGCATGACCATCGGCAAAAGCCATGTTGATCGCTCCCACTGGAGGGGCAATGTTCCAATTTTTTTGATGATTGCGATCAGCAGCGGAAGCATTAATCCCGTGGCGGGTTATCGTCATACGGCCCATTTCGAGACCTTGCTTGCCCTGGCCTTCTCCCAGGATTCCAGTGTAAAGATTCTTAGCTACCGCATCCCTTTCAAGCGGCCAGCAATCACACCATGTTCCATCAAAGAAGAATGGGGTATTAGCCGGCACGTTTAAGGAAGACTCCGTTGCATAATATAGTCCTGGATCCGCCGCGTATCCACTCCCTCCTTCGAAGCCGTTGCCGTCCCCTTGTCCTTTTCCACCTGAAACATACAGCCAGCCGTTGGCCATGTAACTGGCAGCTATTACTGATAGTCCCGATGTCCCGCCACTCAACCCCCCGCGAATATAATAACTATCAGCCGTACCCACCCAATTTCCGGCCCCCACATCAGTGTCCAGACTATATTGGGAAATCACGCTGGCAGGAGCCGGCGTCATAGCGGTGGGACACAAAAGGACATTGGTATTTCGGGACAAGGCGTCAATCATGTTCCCCAGCCACTCAGCATTGTTGTTGCTGCTCAAATAGGCGTTGGGGCTTGGCTGGATAAATGTTTTGTTATCAGCAACGTACTGAAGGTCGGCCAAAGCCAGTTGCTTCTCATTGTTGAGACAGTATGTCACTTGTGCTGAACGCTTGGCGCTCGCCAGTACTGGTAAAAGCAACGCCGCCAGAATGGCAATAATGGCGATGACGATGAGCAGTTCTATGAGTGTGAAGCCAGCGTAACGAGATTTATTTACGGTCAGGTCCATTGAATTAACTCGAACCTACCATAAACATGCATGAATACTAGTCGAATGTTCGTTCTAGTACTTTAATCCTAATTTTGTCCGTCATATTCCTCCGATAGGCCTCTGGAATCCTTCTTGAAATGAGCCTGCTTGCCTTTCCCATCTGATCCTAAGAATTCATATTTTTATCACCCGAAAATACGTAATACCAAACCGAAAAGTCGCACTAATACTAATACATGGTCAGAGCGTATTCTAATTAGTTCTAATAACGCTGAATTCTATTTCAGTGGGCACTAGCACTAACGGCAGGGAGGGGTGCGGAAGCAGTTTTTTTGAAGTTCACTACGAGCAAGGTCAACAGCGCGGCGAGCCCCATGCTTACGCCGCCCAGGGCGACGGCTTTAGCCGGGTCATCATGCAGCAAATATTTCATCGCAAAACCCAGGAGAGTGGAACTGACCACTTGCGGGAGGACTACGAAGAGGTTGAACAATCCCATGAGGACACCCACTTTTTCTCTCGGCAGGGCCGGCGCCAGCATGGCGTAGGGCATGGAAAGAATGCTTGCCCAGGCCACACCAACGGCAGTCATGGCGAATAGAAGCTGATATTGCCCAGTGACAAACGGGACCGTGAGCAAGCCCACCGCACCCACTGCCAAACAAAAGACGTGCATCAATTTAGGGCCGGTGTATTTCGTGGCCCACAACAGCACGAAGGAGAAGAAGAAACATACGGCATTATAAGTACCAAAACAAATGCCCGCCCAGTTGCCGGAAGTTTCCATCTCCGGCGAACCGGGCATAGCGTGAAAGATATTCTTTGCCACCGCCGGCGAAAAATAGACCCACATGGCAAACATGGCGATCCACGAGAAAAACTGCACGATGCCCAGCTCCCACATGCGCCTCGGCAAATGAAAGATGAGCGCAATGATCTGGCCGAAGCCGAGGGTCCAATCAAATTTCTGCGCACGAATCCCGGCCAGTTCAGATTCAGACGGAGGATATTCCGTGGTCTTAAACACCGTCCAAAGCACCGCCGCGAGAAAGGCGACTGCCCCGACGTAAAATGAGAGCTCAACCGAGGCGGGAATCGGCCTTTGTTTGCTGGCGTTTGAGGAAACATGGAACCAATTGGTCATCATGTATGGCAAAGCGGAAGAAATGGTGCCACCCAGGCCGATAAACAACGATTGAATGGCGAAGCCCTGGGAGTTTTGTTCTTCGGGTAAATTGTCAGCCACGAGGGCACGGAATGGCTGCATACTGGCGTTGATAGTTCCATCCAAAACCCAGAGAAGGCCCGCAGCCATCCAAAGCTGGGAACAATTGGGCATCAGTACCAAAGCCAGCGAGGCGAGAATGGCACCGGCAAGAATGAACGGACGGCGGCGGCCAAGGCGTGTCCAAAGGCGGTCGCTGGATTGCCCAATTAAAGGCTGAATAATGACACCTGTTAGGGGAGCAGCCAGCCAGAGGATGGCCAGTTTGTCCGCGTCAGCGCCAAGGTACGTATAGATGGCACTCATGTTGGCCATCTGGAGGCCCCAGCCGAACTGGATGCCCAGGAACCCGAAACTCATGTTCCAGATTTGCCAAAAGGAAAGGCGCGGTTTTTGCATTATGCAGGCATTAATTATTCGCCACGTTCGCGTTCGTCACGCTGCGATGATAAATCCGCCATTCGAAACCGTTCAAGTGAAGCTGCTGCAAGGCATCGGTGTTGGTATCAGGCATGCCGGAAAGCGGCATCACTTTGAATCCCGAGCTATCTTTCATCGTCAAACCTGTTGTTACCGGACGGTTGGAAAAATTAATCACGACTACAAACTGGTTTTTGTCATCCCCGCGCATGAATGTGACGACATCGTTCTCATTTGAATTGTGCAGCCAAGTGACGTCGCTATCGCAGAAACAGGGATATTGTTCGCGCAGGCCAATTAGGCTGTGATAAATTTTTCGCAACGGCGGGCGGTCTTTTGGATCCCAGAAAATGGTCAGCTTGTCAAACAGCGCAGGGTCGCCGGATTCAGTCGCATCGCCTGCTTCCATGCCGTTGTAAAGGAGCGGCACGCCATCCAAAGTGAACATCAGCGCAGAGGCTGCGAGCGCTCCATGGACTCCATACCGCGCCACTGCCCGCGACTCGTCATGGTCATCGGTAATCTCCATGTGCAGCGCGCCTTTGGGGAATTGTGCCCGGCTGGCTTCCCACGTTTTTTGAATGTTCGAGGCCGGCGAACCGTTTTCAATCACCTGGTTCATGGTCGCCAGCATGGGCCAGTTGTAATCAATATCGAACGCCGTCACCAACAGTTCGGGCTTGTTGGCTTCCGCCAGCATCATGATGCCGGGTTTGATTTTTTCCAGCTCAGTGCGCGCCCGGGTCCAAAAATCGGTCGGCACCATGTACGCTACATCGCAGCGAAAGCCATCCACGTCACAGGTTTGCACCCAGTATTTCATCATCGCGATCATGTAGTCGCAAAGCTGCGGGTTTGCGTAATTTAAGCCCGCCACATCCGTCCAGCCGGGATCCGGCGGAATAATTTTTCCGTTCCCGTCCTGCTTGTAAAATTCCGGATGCGCCATCATCACGCTGTCCCACGATGTATGGTCGGCGACCAAGTCCATAATGACTTTCATGTTCCGCTTATGGGCTCCAGCCACGAGCCGCTTGAAATCATCCAGCGTCCCGTAATTCGGATCCACAGCGTAATAGTCTTTGATGGAATACGGACTGCCGAGATCACCTTTGCGCGATTTTTCCCCAATCGGATGGATCGGCATGACCCACAGGATGGTCACGCCCAGGCTTTTTATTTGGTCCAGGTGGGCCGTGACACCGTTCAGAGTTCCCGAGGAAGAAAAGTCGCGGGGAAAAATTTCGTAAATGACGCCGTCGCGAAGCCATTGCGGGGAGGTGCGGGCATTCTGTACGGAAAAATTCGTATCGTCAGCACGGATGGACTGGCTGAACGCCCAGGAGAGCGCCGTCACGAGGGCGCAAAGCTTTACGGTATTTTGAAACAAATGGCGCATTACAGGGGATCTCTGATTTTACTTCACCCGCGCAGGTATTTTACCACGGCTTCCGTGCGGGAATGCACGTGCAATTTCTCATAAACTGTCCGTACATAACTACGCACGGTATCAATAGTAATTTTCATCCGGTCGGCAATCTCTTTGTAGGCATACCCATTGGCGAGCTGGCTTAGAAATTCACGTTCGCCCGGTGTCAATTCTGACAGTGAGGAGGCGCCATCGGTAGATTTGGAAAAAAATTGAACCACGCGCCGTGCCAGCTGCGGCGTCATCGGCGCACCGCCGGAGTGGACGTCCCGAATAGCTTCCAGCAATTTGACCGAGGCTGTGCGTTTGAGCAAATAACCACTCGCACCAGCCTTGAGGGAATTAAACAGCGAATCGCTGTCCTCATAAACCGTGAGCATCAGGAATTGCACTTCCGGCTTTACGGCCTTCAATTGGCGCACACACTCGTACCCTTTCATGCCAGGGAGGTTGATATCCATGATAACGACATCCGGCGCATGGCGGGGAATTTCTTTGAGGGCGATTTCTGCGTTCGCGTAATCGCCAAGTAATTTCATATTTGAGGCGCGGCGGATGAGCGCGCCGAGACCGGCACGAATTTCTTCATCGTCATCCACAATGACAACTTTGATTTGCATGTCTTGAGCAATCGTGGCTACCACGCCTTATTGTTTGCCTGAAATGCGACCTTTTCGCAACCGCACAAATATGCGGCAATCGGGCTCCAACTCAAGCTCCCGGTGAGAGCCCGGTAATAAAATATTAAAAAAACAATGGGGAACGTGCTTAATATTTATTCATTTATTTCGGCATCCGCACAAACATGCGGTGGACGATTTTAGAAATACTGATAGGTTCACTTTATGAACCACCATAACCGACACAGCGGATAATTGCCGGAATCCGTGTGAAGGTCATCGTTAAAAAGAAAACCACATGAAACCCATTGCCATCATACTCGCAGTAATCGGATGTGCTGCCGCCGCAGCCAACTCGCAAGCGCAGACATACAGCCTGGCTGGTGTCTTCAACACTTGGAACGCCAGCGCCAACCCCATGACAGCTGGCCCAAATCCCGGTGAATATTCCTATACCATCACCGGTGGAACACCCGGTGCTTACGACCAATGTAAGGTAACTGACGGCACGTGGAACAATTCATGGCCAGGCAGTGGTAATTTACTTTTTTTATATGACAGCACCGGTTCCGCCACTATTCATTTTTGGCCGGGGAATTTTACCGACGGCTGGCTACCCACTGCCAATCGCGTGGGCTACGATGACCCCAATAATGATCCGGGCTGGGGAATAGCCGGAGACTTCGATGGTTGGGACGGCACGCAAGCTCTATTACCCTCCATTGGTAATGGCGTCCATTCCAACAGCATAGTGGTCGCTAACGCAGGCTCGTTTGGGTACAAATTTCAGTCGCCTGCGGGGAATTGGAGTGACATTAATTTCGCCAACCCCGACTTTGGCAACGGCAATGGCAACGGTTCCTATGCCACCACAGCACCCAACCAGACGCTGCCAGTCGTGATGGATTTGCCGGATGGTCGTTTCTATGTCGGAGCGATCGCCCTGCCGCCAACCAATTACGTCACCTTTCAATTGGATATGAGCGAACAGGTTGCGTTTGGAAATTTTGACAACAATGCATCCGGCAACTCCGTAGCGGTTGGTGGTTTTAACGGCGATTGGGGCACAGACCATCAGTTGACTAATTATACTATTTTGAACCCGGGTGATAGCAACCCAGGACTCAAGACCAATTTGTACATTGGGACCTTTACCACACAAGGCTATCCGCCGCTATCGTTCGGGTGGAAGTTCCGGGTGAATAA
>DATJXK010000184.1:0-4715 GCA_035500235.1 Pseudomonadales bacterium
GACGAGCAGGATCCGAGGGATGCAAGTGGCAATGTCATCTATGATAAAGGTGTGACACTATCGGAGACATGGAGTGCGTTAGAGAAGCTCGTGCAAGAGGGCAAGTGCAAGGCAATTGGATTATCTGATGTGAGCCTGGAAAAGGTGAAAGAGATTTTTGAAACCGCAACGATCAAGCCGGCCGTTGTCCACGTTGAATCCCATCCGTACCTGCCGGAATGGGAACTGTTAGATTATTGCCAAAAGAATGGAATCGTGTTCCAGGCTTTCGCCCCATTGGGTCATAGCAGCGAACCGAACGTACTAGCGGATCCGGTCATCACCGCAATCGCTCGGCGGGTTGGCAAAACTCCGGCCCAGGTCGCGCTCGCATGGGGCGTTCAACGCGGAGCAGCGCTGCTTACAACTTCAAAAACTCCCGCTCGAATTCAGGAAAACTTTGATATCTCTGCCATTCCCGAAGATGCCATGCGGGAGATCAAAGGAATCACGACACGGCAGCGGTTCAATCCGGTGGTGGAGACGGGCGTTCCCGGGTTTATTCCCAAAGGGAAGTGAGGCAATCCACTGCGGCCAGGGCCCAAGCGCTCTGCTTTGAACAAAGCCGTTGCGGAAGGGAGTGCCTTGAGGCTATGTTGGCAAATGGAGAAAGTCTATCCGGTCTATCTCAATGGCCAATGGGTGCGAACGCAGAAAACCATCCGCATCATCAACCCGGCCACGGCGGAAGCCTTCGCCGAGGTTTGTACCGTAGACCGCGGCGCTGTGGCACAGGCCATCAGTGACGCGCACGCAGCTTTCCCGGCGTGGCGCATGCTCACTGCCAAAGCGCGCGGCGAATTTCTTCATAAGATCGCGAACGAAATGGAACGGCGCCGCGATGAAATCGCCCACGCCATTACGATGGAAAACGGCAAGCCGCTCGCCCAGAGCCTCACGGAAATGGATGTCGCCATTGACCATGTGCGCTGGTTCGCCGAGGAAGCACGCAGGGCGTATGGCCGCGTCATCCCGCACCAGGCCGAAGGCAAAAGACACCTCGTTATCAAATCGCCGTATGGTGTAGTCGCGGCCATCAGCCCTTGGAACTTCCCAATGTTCCTCGTTACCCGAAAAATCGCACCGGCACTTGCGGCGGGAAGCACGGTTATCCTAAAACCGGCCAGCGCGACGCCGATCTGCGCCGTTTTAATGACCAAATGCATCGAAGCGGCTAAATTGCCGAAGGGGGTATTCCAATTGGTTGTGGGACTAGCCCGCGAAATCGCAGAGGAGTTTTTGGACAATCCACTCTGCCGCAAAATTACGTTTACGGGATCCACGGAAGTGGGAAGATCATTGATCCAAGGCGCGGCCAAATTGATTAAGCCGCTTTCGCTGGAACTGGGCGGCCATGCGCCGGTGCTGGTTTTCGACGATGTGGATTTGGATGCGGCCGTCGAAGGTGCGATGGCCAGCAAATTTCGCAACAACGGCCAATCATGCATCGCTTCAAACCGCTTCTACGTCCAGCGCGGGATTTATAACCAATTCCTTGATGCATTCGTGGCGAAAACACGCGCGCAAAAAGTTGGCGACGGCCTGGAGGATGGCGTCATCATTGGCCCGCTTATCAATGAAGATGGTTTGAACAAAGCGCTGGAGCATATTGCGGACGCGGTGAAACGTGGCGCGCGATTGCTCTGCGGCGGGAAGCGTCTTCCGCGCAAAGGTTTTTTCCTGGAACCCACTGTCCTGGCCGACGTGCCTCCTGACGCGCTGTGCATGCACGAAGAAACATTTGCGCCGGTCGCGCCGGTGCGTGCGTTCGACACGGAAGAAGAAGCCATCGCGAGCGCGAATCATTCGCCTTATGGCCTGAGCGCGTATGCCTTCACGCGCGACCTGGCGAGGGCTCTCCGTTTAGCAGAAGCCATCGAAGCCGGCACCATTGGCATCAACGACGGCGTGCCAAGTACGAGCCAATGCCCGTTTGGCGGCATGAAGCAGAGCGGCTGGGGACGCGAGCTGGGCATCGAAGGCATGGATACGTTTCTGGAGACCAAACATATCTCGCTCGGCCTTGGAAATTGAAGACACTTTGCTTAAATTGACGCAGTGAACTGCGCTGCTGTCATTCCCTGTTTCAACGAAGCCAAAACGATTGGCCCACTGGTATCGACGATGCAGCAACAGGTTAAATTGGCAGTCGTCGTAGATGATGGTTCGACCGATGAGACTGGCCAAGTGGCCAAAAATGCCAGTGCCGTAGTGCTTCGTCATAGGCACAACCAAGGCAAAGGCGCATCGCTGCAAACGGGATTGGCGCATGTTCTCCGACTTGGTTTTGATTGGGCTGTCATGCTTGATGGCGATGGGCAGCATTCGCCGATGGATTTGCCTCCGTTTTTGCGTTGCGCGGAGGAAACCGGCGCGCCGCTGATCATTGGCAACCGCATGGACGAGGCAGATGCCATGCCCTGGGTACGGCGCCGGGTAAATCGCTGGATGAGCCAAAAGCTTTCGCGTAGCGCGGGTCGCGACTTGCCGGACACGCAATCCGGGTTCCGGCTGATCCATTTGCCAACATGGGCAGAGCTATCGTTTAACGCGCGGCATTTTGAGGTCGAGTCTGAAATGCTCATGGCCTTCCTCGCGGCCAATCATCGTGTCGAATTTGTTCCTATTCGCGTTATCGCAGCCGCAAGGAAAAGCCGGATTCGCCCGATCACTGATACAGTGCGCTGGTGGAAGTGGTGGCGAAAAAATTTAAACGGCCTGCCGAAGAGTTTCAGCAGGCCGTCGTTTGAAACCAAGACTCAGGAGATTTAACTGAGTTTTTAGTACATCCCGGTATCGCTGGCAGACCAGCTTTTCACTTTGCCGGCGGTGTCAAAAAAGATCGTCACGTGGTGAATCTTATGGCCGGTCTCGGAGTAAAACGGAATAAAGGCATTCGACCCATTATCATATTCCCAGGTGGCCGAACCATCGCTGTTCATCGCCTCGTTATGGGGATTGCCGCAAGCAGCTTTGACCTGATCCATGGTCATGCCCACGACCAGGCGGCTTTCAATCGGACCTTTTTTCTTCGGAGCCTGCGCCTGCGCAGTCTGGTTGGTCTGTCCGGTTTGCGCGGCTGTTTTGCTATCGCTCGAACTGGAATCGGAAGAGCAGCCGCAAAGGCCGGCTAATACCACGGTAGAAACGAGAACACTGATACCTGATAATTTTTTCATAGTTAATGGGTTTTCGTCTTAATTGCCAAAAGACAATCGTTGAGGCGAGATTGGCCAATCATAAGGAAAACGTCAAGAGGTTATGAAACTTTTTGACAGTTCCAGACTCAAAGCTAATGAGTGATGAATTTTTTCCTTGCCGAAGATGCCGTTGCCAAACCATTCTCGTGTTATGACAAGGGTGTTCTTGCGATGAAAAATACTATCAAAACCATTGGTGTCATTGGCAGCGGTCCTTCGGGCTCAACCTTCGCTTCCTTTCTGGCAAAAAAAGGCATGGATGTCACAGTATTTGATGATGGCCGACGGCCGGATCTCATCGTGGGTGAATCGCTAATTCCAGCTATTATTCCGGTGCTGAGGAAATTAGATTTGGAAGATCGTGTGGCTGCTATTTGCCAGTACAAGCCCGGGGTCAGTTTTACGCTGAGCGCGGACGACCAAATCGACTTTTCGTTTACCTCGCTGACGGGCACGCCGATGCCGACGTATGCCTATAATTCTCCCCGCCCGGCGCTGGACCGCCTATTGGAAACGCGCGCCGACGAACTGGGAGTAAAACGCGTCAAATCGCGCGCAAAAGTCGAACGCCTGAACGGCGAACAAATCAGGCTCTCCGAGGAAACCATTGCCCAGGCGCCATGGCTCAACGGGAAGCATCCGGATTTACTGGTGGATGCCACGGGCCGGAACCGGCTCTTTGCGCGCACGATGGATATCCCCGCTGAAACAGGGCCGCGCAAAGACGTTGCTTACTTCGCCCATTACGAGGGTTTTATCACGCCATCAAAATTACCAGAAGGCCAGGTCATTATTGGCCGCCTGGAAAATGGATGGTGCTGGCGGATTCCGTTGCGCGATAGCATGTCGGTCGGCGTTGTTTTAAATAAAGATGACGCGGCGAAATTTGGCAACACATCCGAAGAACGATTGGAAGGCATCATCAACCACGATCTCCTGCTCTCCGCCGCCGGCAAAAACCGCAAGCGCATCACGGAGATTGCCACTTACACGAATTATCAACTGGTCTCCACGCGCGGCCATGGCCCGGGCTGGGTGATGTCCGGCGACGCTTTTGGGTTTGTTGACCCCATGCTTTCGCCGGGGATGTGGCTGGCGTTGCGCTCGGCTGAATTGCTCTCCGAAAACCTCGATAATTTGGCCGCTTACGAAGTCGAAATGCGCAAACTAATCAAGGCATGGATGTCATTGATTGAGTATTTCTACGACGGCCGCATTTTTGCGATGTATAAAACGGGAATGTTTTTTGAAAAGAAATTTCCCGGCAAAATCTCAGACGCGATGCACCACTTCTTCAACACTAAAATCGCCTGCATGGCCTCCGGCGCGACGACGACGTCACGGTCTGGCCACGCCCTGCTGCAATTGTTCTCCGGCCCGGCCTCCTGGAAAACAAATCCGGCGACACTGGCCATCCGCTAAATGTTTATCATCGGCACCGGCACCGCCACGCCGCCGCAACGTTATACGCAAACG
>DATJXK010000185.1:0-8470 GCA_035500235.1 Pseudomonadales bacterium
TTTTTGGTTATTTTTTGCAGTCCAAAAAACGCCAAAAAGCCAATAAATCCGGCCTATTCCAGGCCCCGCTTAATCAAATCGTCTTCGTCCAGCCCTAAAAAATGTCCCAGCTCGTGCAAAAAAGTGGTGCGAATTTCCTCCCGGAACGCATTTTCGTCCTCTTCCGCGTACTCCCAAAGGTTTTTCAGGAATAAAATGATCTGCGATGGCATGGGAATATGCCCTTTTTCCGCGAACTCCGCGCCTGTAAACAGGCCCAGCGTATCCACTTCAATCCCCTCCTCCAACAGCTTCACGTTGGGAATTCGTTCGAATGTGATTGGCAATTGCTTCGCCTCTTCCCGCAATGGCGCGGGCAATTTCATTAACGTTTCCTCAATTTCCGCTGAGGCGATGTCGCAAAGATTTTTCCAGTTCAATTTATCCAAAGATGGCGTGAAAATGCCGTTTTGTCAGCCGCGAAAAAAAGTTTGATTCCTTGAGGCGGCCCGACAAAATCACAGCATGACAAGGGAAGAGTTTGATTATTTTATTCAAAAACTTGAAGGGGCTTCCCGCAAAAATCCACGGCTGTATATCGCCCGTATTATTGCCCTGGTCGCACTTGCGTATTTGTATCTGCTCGTGATTTTACTTGGTTCCCTCGCTCTTTGTCTCCTGATGATCGTAATGGTGATTTATGTGCCAGCCACCATTAAGCTCGCAATCATTGGATTCATCGCTTTTGGCGGAGTTTTCCTGGCCATCTCACGCGGGCTGTGGGTCAAACTTGATCCACCGGGAGGAGAAGCCGTCACACAAAAGCAGGCGCCAAAACTTTTCACCCTCCTGGAGGAGCTTCGCATGGCGCTCGATTGCAAGCCATTCTACAGAGTCCTGATCACTGGTGAAGTTAATGCCGGAGTTTATCAGGTCCCGCGGCTTGGAATTTTCGGCTGGCACCGCAATTACCTCGTGATTGGGCTGCCCCTGATGCAGGTCCTCGCCCCGGACGAATTCAAAGCTGTATTGGCGCACGAATTCGCGCATTCCTCGCGCGGCCACGGACGATTCGGCAACTGGCTCTATCGCATGCGCCGCACCTGGGCGCAAATCTTTGACCAGATGGCTAAGCGGCGCACGCGTTTTGGCGGCATCGTATTCAAATTTCTTAACTGGTTCTGGCCGATATTCAACGGTCACGCTTTCGTCCTGGCACGCGCCAACGAATATGAAGCCGATGCCTGCTCTGTCCGGCTGGCCGGAGCGGATGCGGCGGCTGGTGCGCTGATTCGCTCGCGTGTGGATGGTGCGTTCCTCAGTGAAAAGTTCTGGCCCGATACTCTCGCCCGTGTAAATCATGAAACCGAACCTCCATCCAACGTCATGCCTGCGCTTGGCCACGCTTTGAAAAATGGGCCGCCGGCGCAAGACGCCGCGCGCTGGCTGCGCCAGTCCTATTCCGTTGAAACAAATAACGCGGACACGCATCCCTGCCTAAAAGATCGGTTGCGCGCCATTGGTCAATTGCCTCCAGAGATTGAACATGGGAAGTTCCCTGATGCTCCCATGCCCGCACCGGCACAAAATGCCGCCGAATTCTTCCTGGGTGATTACGCCACAGTGATCGCTCAAAAGCTTAGCGATGATTGGAAAAAGGCCATCATGCAGCAGTGGAAAACCCGCCATGAGCAGATGAAAAAAATCGCAGGTGAACTTGAGGGATTGGAAAAAACGGAAGATGCGCAACCCCCCGTCGCGCAAATTTGGGAAAGGGTATTAAAAACCATCGAGCTTCGAGGCGATAGTGCAGCGGTAACCATGCTCGAGCAAATTGTGGCGCTTGAACCAAAACACGCCGGCGCCAATTTCATCCTGGGACGCCACTATCTGGAAACCGATGATTCGCGCGGCGTGAACTTCATCGAAATTGCGATCGCGTCTGACCCCGCGATAGCGCAACGCGGCTGCCATCTGCTTCACAATTATTACAACCGCACCGGCCAGCGCGACAAATTGCGTCCGCTTGAAAATCGTTTTGATGAGTTCGAAAAGTTGAACAGACTTGCCCAGCAGGAGCGCGCCCGGATTTCAGTAACGGACACCTTCATCCCGCACGCATTAACCGAACAACAAATCGCCGCCTTACGTGCGGTTTTCAGCGCTGAAGCAGACATAGTTTCGGCGGCCGTGGCGCAGAAGAAATTGCAATACCTCCCCGACAGCCCCTGCTATGCCATTGCCTTAAGAATGCAAACTTCGTGGTTAAAAACACGCAGCAGCCAGGCCAGCCAGCAAATAGTGCACCGGATCGCAAAACAAACGCGCCTGCCGGGACATTTTACGGTTTTTGTAGATGAAAAAAATTTACGGTCCCTCGGTGCGGAAATTTTTCACGTGCCCGGTTCCGTCGTCTACGAACGTCCAAAAAATTGATCAATTACGAAAGCTGCTTCCGCCACCGCGCCAACTGCTTCACCACTTCCTTCGTTCCCGGCGCGCCGATAATGTTTCGTTTGGCCATGGCGCGTGGCAAATCGAAAACGCTCATCGCATCCCGGCCAAAGGTTTTATGGACGGTTTGCAATTCTTTCAGTGCCAGTTCATTCAATGGTTTGCCGCGTTCTTCAGCAAATGCCACGACGGCGCCTACGACATGATGCGCCTGCCGGAACGGCATTCCTTTGCGCACGAGATAATCCGCCAGATCGGTTGCCAGCAACGCCGGATCGCTCACGGCATGCTCGCAAGCCGCGCGATTCAGTTTCGTATTCCGCAACATTGCCGCCATCAGCCGGGTCGTCCTGCGAACAGTATCGGCTGTGTCAAACAGCCGTTCTTTATCTTCCTGCAAATCACGGTTGTACGTCATCGGCAGGCCTTTGAGCAGCGTTAACAATGCCACCAGATTGCCGATGACTCGAGCTGATTTGCCCCTGGCCAGTTCCGCGACGTCCGGATTTTTCTTTTGCGGCATGAGGGATGATCCCGTGGTGTAGGCGTCGGCGATTTTAATGAAATTAAATTCCGAGCCGGCCCAAAGAATCAAATCCTCCGCCAGCCGCGAAACGTGCACGGCCAGCAACGCGGCCGCGGCACAAAATTCCACGGCAAAATCCCGGTCGCTCACGGCGTCCATGGAATTTTGCGTGAGTTGCGGCCGGCCGCTGGCATCCACAAAATTAAGGAGTTTGGCCACGATTTCGCGTTTGAGCGGCAGCGTACTGCCGGCAATCGCGCCACTGCCAAGAGGGCAGACATTTACCCTGGAATGGCAATCCCACAAGCGGTCACAATCGCGGTCCAGCATTTCCACATACGCGAGCAGGTGGTGCGCAAAATAAACCGGCTGTGCCCGTTGCAAATGCGTATAGCCGGGAATGAGCACGCCGGCGTTGCGTTCGCCCAGCAGGACGAGCGAGCGTTGCAAGTCGGCAATTTCCGCGAGTAACGATTTAATTTCATCCCGCAACCAAAGGCGGATGTCGAGCGCCACCTGGTCATTGCGTGAGCGGGCGGTATGCAACTTCGCGCCAGCGGGAACCCGCCGCGTCAATTCGGCCTCGATGTTCATATGAACATCTTCAAGCGCGGGATTCCATTTAAATTTCCCCGCTTTGATTTCTTTAGCGATAGCATCAAGCCCGCGAACGATGGCCCGCAGTTCGCTTTTTTTCAGCACACCGATCTTCTGGAGCATTTGCGCGTGCGCCATTGAGCCCAGGATATCGTGCCGCCACAACCGCCAGTCGAAGGAAATGGATTCTGTGAATTGAGCGACATCCGCGGCGGGACCGCCGGCAAAGCGCCCGCTGCGGGAGACTGGAGATTTAGTTTTCATAAAAACCGCGTATTACCCGGACATTATAGGGTTTTTGAAACGCCGGACAAATTCAATCGTAAACCCATGGAATTCAATCATTAAAAAGTCCATTGCCGCGACCATAAAAATGTGAAATCTTCTTATACAATCATGAGCGAATTCAAGTACGCCTGTCCCGTCTGTGGCCAGCACATCAAGTGCGATTCGTCTCAATCCGGAACGCAGATGGAATGCCCGACATGTTTCCAGAAAATTATCGTGCCGCAGGCGCCCTCGGAGGAACAGAAATTTATCCTGACGGGTACAAAGGTGGGAGGAGAACGGCCTTTGCCGAAAACCCCCAACATGGACACGGTCACGCACGCCCCCGCGAAGAATATTTCGGGCATTGTGGTCGTGATCATTATTTTTCTTTTTATCGGAATCGCCGTTGGCTTCGTTTATCGGGGAACTATTTTTAAGAAGCCTGCGCCGCCCGAGAGCACAAACTCACCGGCAACACTCACCCAGGATTCGGCGTCGGCGCCCGCCCCTCCGGCGCCAAAAAAAGAGCTGCCTCAAATGGTCGCGCCGCCGTCTAACGATACCAATTGGACTTTGAACCTAAAGGGCTGGAAAATCCCTGACGCGACCGCATCCGGGCGGGTTGAGGGTGAGGATTTCATTTGTCAGCATGCTTATTTTCAAAATGGATATTTGAACCTTCGAAACGGAGACTGGGGCGTGATCATTAGTTTCAGCGGAGCCACGCCTCAAGCACTGGCGGGAAAATCACTCAACGTATCGACCAACGCCGCGGCGGCCGCCCGCGTCAGCTTGCGCTGGAAAGAGGGTGACCAGGTTATGCGTGAATCATTTACCAACGATTACGCCATGCTTCTGAATTTTAAAAGCATTGAGAATAATTCTCTTTCCGGGAACATTTATCTCTGCACATCGGACGAGAAAAAAAGTTATGTCGCCGGGACTTTCAATGCCGAAATCCGAAAGTCCAAGCCGCGAAACCAGTGAGCGCTTGCCGACCGCGCTAATCGTTCTCTGCTGAAACACTCTCATGGAAGAAATTGCAAAGGAAGTCGTTCGACATCTAACCAGGCAAAAAAAGACGCTGGCATTGGCCGAATCCTGCACGGGAGGCTTCATCGCCAACCAAATCACGAACGTCCCGGGCGCTTCAAAAGTCTTCTTAGGGGGAATCGTTTCTTATAGCAATACGTCGAAACAAAAATTTCTCGGCGTGCGGGCTAAAACCCTGGAACAGCACGGCGCCGTGAGCGAAGCTGTCGCCCGTGAAATGGCCGCCGGCGCGCGCAAACAGTTTGGCGCGGACTTTGCCATCGCGGTGACAGGAATTGCCGGGCCGGGCGGTGGAACGAAAATGAAACCTACCGGCACGGTCTTCATCGCACTGGCTGGAGAGTTTGGGATTTCGGTGGAGCGCAGGCGGAACGAGTTCGGGCGGAAAAAATTCAAGCAAGTAACCGCACAACAGGCGCTGGAACTATTAAAAGTCAAAGTAAAGACATAAAATACCCCAGGCAAAATGGTTTTTTTACTTGAGGGCTCTGCGGCTTCAGCGATAGACTTAAAGCACCGATAGTCACAGGCAGAGCCCAATTCAGCATGTCCTTGAACGCAGAACCAATAGACAATAACAACGACACTCCGGCAGTGATGCCGAAGCGCCGCGGAACTTTACTGATTGTGGATGACGAGGATGGTCCGCGCCAATCGTTACGCGTCATTTTCAAGGACGAATATGATTTATTGATGGCCGACGATGGCCCCTCCGCGATTGAGCTGGCCCAGAAAAACGAGATTGATGTGGCGGTGCTGGACATCCGCATGGCCGGCATGTCAGGTATTGAAGTCCTGGAGCGGCTCAAATACGTCAATCCGAACATCGAAGCCATCATGATGACGGCGTTCGAAACGACCGACACCATCCGCCAGGCCCTCCGCTTGCGCGCGTGTGACTACATCAACAAACCCTTTGATATTGCGACTATTCGGGGTGCGGTAAACCAGGCCATGCAGCGGTGCCGGCTCGAAGGCGAAATCCACAGCAGCGCGGAAAAAGTCCAGGAGTTGCTGACGGAATTGCAGGATCAACGCATCGAAGAGCAGATCGCCAAAACTCGCGGTGATATTTACGCGAGCATCATTCATGATATCAACGGTCCCCTTACGGTGATCTCCGGATTTGTCCAGGTGCTCAACACGCGCCTTAATCATTCTTCCCGGATGGAGTTGGAGGATTTGGAATTTATCAAGGACCGCTTGCGTATTATCGCGCGGCAGGTTGGCAATTGCGTGGAGATCTCCCGCCGCTATCTCGGTTTTTTGCGCCGCCAATCGGACGAAAATGCGCCGCGCGTCAGCGTGAACCAATTGCTTCATGATTTGGACCAGCTCGTGCGCGTGCATCCCAGCCAGTTGGAAAATGAATTCAGCGCCACTCCCCTTTCTGAAGACATCGGCGTCAAAATCAACGGCACGGATTTGATCCAGGTTTTACTAAACCTGACGGTGAATGCCTTCCAATGCGCACCGCTTCCTCATCGGGTAGACGTGGGCGGCGAGGTAGTAAACGTTGCGCTGGATTTGACAAAATTCAAGGACGGCCCAAACGACCGTCTGCTGAATGTCGAAAACATGGATAACACCGCGCCGCTCGTAAAATTATGGGTGCGCGATAACGGCCCGGGAATCCCGCCGGAAGTGTTGCCGAAAATTTTCCAGCCGTACTTCACCACCAAAGGGCCGCGACAAGGCACCGGCCTGGGCCTGAACATTGTCCAAAGGCTCATCAAAGAAGCCAGCGGCATGCTGCACGTCCACACCAAACCAGGCGAAGGAACAATCTTTACGATTTATCTGCCAGGCACGGTTTCGGCGAAGTAAGCTTCGTTCCCCTTCCCGTTTAGCTCAAATACTCGCGCGGATCGACAATCTTTCCGGCAATCGCACTCGCCGCAACGGTGGCTGGCGAAGCGAGAAAAACCTGTGATTCCTTATCACCCATGCGACCGGGGAAATTGCGGTTGGTCGCGCTGATGCACTTGATGCCGGATTTGTTGATGCGGCCGAATGTATCCACCGGACCACCCAGGCACGCGGCGCAACCGGCGTTTTCAGTCATTTGTACACCGGCTTCCACAAGAATTTCCCAAATCGTTTTCGCACCCCAACGGGTAGACTGCAAGTCATGGACGATCTCGGGTGTCGCGGGGACGCCAAAGGTATCAATCACGACTTTGTGGCCGCGCAACACGCGCGCGAATTCGACGAAGTCGCTGGTCTTGCCGCCGGTGCATGAACCGACATAAGCGCGATCCAGCTTAACATGGTTCATTTCCTTGGCTTTCTTGCGCTGGCCCGGGTCGGGATGGCAGGCCACCGTCGGCTCAAGCTTGCTCAAGTCCACGACCAATTCATAAACGAATTTCTCGTCGCGATCCCGTTCCACCGGGTTATAGCTCGACTTCGTCCCGTTCAATTTCACGCGCGCATCCACATACTCCTGGGTGCGCGAATCAAATTCAAAAATGCCATTCTTGCCGCCGGCTTCGATGGCCATGTTCGCCACGGTCATGCGGTCGTCCATGGAAAGGGATTTCACGCCCTCGCCATCAAACTGCATGGCACGATAAGTCGCGCCGTCAAAACCGATTTCACCGATGCAATGCAAGATGATGTCCTTGGCCATGACGCCCGGCTGCAATTTCCCTTCGAGGCGGAAGTGCATCGTCTCTGGGATTTTAACGAGCAATTTGCCCGTACCCATGACGAAGCCGGCGTCCGTATTGCCGATGCCGGTGGCAAATTCGTTGAAGGCGCCCGCCATGCAGGTGTGCGAATCCGTGCCGAAAAGAATTTCGCCCGGGCGCGTATGGCCCTTGGCCGGAAGCGCCGTGTGACAAACGCCCGCGTATTGCGAGCCGTATTGCCGCTTCAAATGGCCCTTGCTCGCATCGAAATGCCAGTGGCCGTTCGGATCGTCAATGACGTCGTAGAAATAAGGCAACCCCTGCTCTTTCACGAAATCGCGCAGGATATCCACGTTGCGGTTTGACTTCGAATCCGCGGTAAAAATGTAGTGGTCCGGGATGATGACGATTTTATTTTTGTCCCAGACTTTGGCGTCTTTGCCAAATTCACGTTTGAAAACACCAATGGTGCCCGGGCCGCAAACGTCGTGAGTCATTAATACGTCCGCGTTCACCCAAACGTTGTCGCCGGCCTGGACTTTTTCTTTGCCGGCGGCGCGGGCGAGAATCTTTTCCGTCAATGTCATAGTATCATAGAATAACTGACGGGCCAGCGGACTTCAACTCAACAAAATAGGCGAAGCCAGGACGTAGATGGGCCGCCATTATTTCGCGGCGATTCGGAGAACGGTGAAGGAATGTGGCGGAAAATTGCAGGAAAATTCAGAAGCGGCGTTGTCGATTTTTGATTTAACGGGAACAATCCGCCCGGGCTGCTCCATGGAATTTTCGTCATCAGGGGTGCCGGACAGGACAAATTCCGTCGCTTCCTGTGAAACGCTTTTCGCGCCCGGCAGGTTTATCTGGACGTTTTGTGCGCCATCCCCGGGGTTTACAATTTTCAAAATAACCTCCCCCGCATTTTCGTCGCGGGCGGCACTGACAAAAAGGTTTTTAA
>DATJXK010000186.1:0-2987 GCA_035500235.1 Pseudomonadales bacterium
GGACATTGCAATGATGTGCATGGACAATTGACTTGCGTTTCATTTTCATGGTAGCGCTAAAAATCAGTCTCCATAGCGCCGGCGGTGTTCCGATGGCGAATGGTCATACATTTTTGTAAAGGCCCTGGAAAAATAAAATTGATCGGAAAAGCCAAGATGATCACTAATCTGTTTGATCGGCCAACTGGTGGAATTGAGCAGCTCCACCGCCCGTTGCATCCGTAAATGGTTGAGATAATTTAGAGGCGCATAACCGGTCACCCTTCGAAAAAGGGTGGTGTAATGGGAACGCGAAAGATTCACCAGCGATGTCAGCGTGGCGATATTCAGGGGCTCACGCAGATGGCTTTTCATAAATTGGACGCTCTTCTCAATGCGCTCTCGCGCACTGACTTCCCCGTTCCAAAACTCCTCTTTGTGACGCAAAATCAGTCCCATCACATGAGCGAGCGAATGGGCCGCATAAATCATGTGTATAGGCGTAAATCCATGCTGCAACCCCTCTAATACATCTTCAAATAAGGAGAGCAATTGGACATCTGCGCCCAGCGAGACCACGGGCTTCTCGCGGGTGACACCAAGCTGTTCGAGATAAACCGGCACGTTCGAACCAACCACATGAAACCAATAAATGGTCCATGGCGATTTTGCGATCGTACCGTAGGCATGCGGAGTATTGGCGCTGATAACCAGTAATTGGCCCTTGTTAATTTTATAACTGCGCCCGGCTATTTCGCACCATCCCGTTCCCTCCGCGCAGTAAATAAAAATAACCTCCGGACAACCCCTGGGACGCACGCAGGTATGCCCCACGGCTTTGGGATAACAGCCCGCATCCGTCGGCAACAAATACTTTAATAAAGGATGCTGAAGCGCGGTCGTCACGATCGGCCGCGGTACGACCGCGAGACGTTGTCCGGCAAACCCTTCTAATTTTTCGCGCCTTTTCATTTAAGAGGACCACTGCGCCCTGCACGGCGATAGACAAGGTTTTGACTGGCAATGATCTTTCGTTTTTTGCGCCATTGCAATGTTTCCAGATTGTGAGATTCTTAACGCACTCAAGATGAAGAAAATTGTTAAGCTTGTCAAACGCCAACGTGTGGCATTGCTGGTGGAGTCGTCCCGCGCGTACGGCCGCGGGGTTCTTTCCGGAGTGGCCAGGTTCGTCCGGGAACATGACAACTGGTCAGTTTTTTTCCAGGACCTAAATCTTTGTGACAGCACCCCGGAATGGTTAAAAACGTGGAAAGGCGAAGGGATCATTTCACGACTCGAAAATGACGACATTCTGGGCGTCATCAGGCGTTTGAAAGTGCCGGTGGTTTACTTGCGCCGCGTGGGGGCCTCAACCAACGCCCCGCAAATTCTTACCAACAATTCTGAAGTATCGCGCCTTTGTTTTGAGCATTTAAGAGAGCGGGGATTTCGCCATTTTGCCTATTGCGGTTTCAATGGCGCGGATTATTCGGATGAGCGCAAGGAAACCTTTGTCAGCCTTGTTGAACAAGCGGGATTGCGCTGCCACGTTTATAGCGGAAGGCCGCATCCCGCCCAGGGCGATACCGCACAGTTTGAAGGCCTGGGGCTGCAGGATGGCAATGTGCTGCTGGATTGGATCAGGCAATTGCCGAAGCCGATTGGCCTCATGGCGTGCAACGATATGCGCGGCCAGCAAGTCCTGGACGCCTGCCGCAGCATTGATGTGGATTTGCCTGATGATATTGCCGTGGTTGGCGTTGATAATGACGAAGTGCTCTGTAATTTATCCACACCACCACTCTCCAGTGTCGCCCCCAACGCCGAAAAAATTGGCTATGAAGCAGCCGTTTTATTGTCGCGCATGATGGCCGGCGCCAAAGTCTCCACCGGCGATATCTTTGTAAAACCCAGCGGCGTTGTCCCCCGGCGATCCACCGAGGTCCTGGCCATGGAAGACCAGCAAGTGGCTGCGGCCACGCGGTTTATTCGCGAGCACGCCTGCGAAGGCATCGACGTCAGTGATGTCCTGCATGCGGTGCCAATGTCCCGCAGCACTATGGACCGGCGCTTTATCAAGATTTTGGGTTATTCGCCCAAAGACGAGATCCTCCGCGTCCGCCTCAATCGCGCCAAACAGTTGCTTGCCGAAACCGACCTGCCGCTGGCTTTGATTGCTGAAAAAGTCGGGCTGGAACACGTTGAACATTTCAGCCGTATATTCAAAAACCGGATTGGAATGGCACCTTCTGCCTTCCGCACCCAATCTTTGATCCGGGACCGCGCGGATCGACTCCCGGGCAGTTTATTGCTCTAAAAATAGCGTCGCTTGGCGGTGACGAAAAAAGTTAAATGTTTTACCAAAAAGCTCATTGTTGAGTCTCGTTTGGAGTGGTAAATAGGAACCATGTCATCTGCTGCCACTGCCAGGAGCGCGGACTTTTTTTGTCCCGGTGTTTCAGGGTTTGGTTCTGATAAATCTCTCTTTCATTTTTGCGCGCTCCTCCCGGCAGGTTTGATACCAGCGGTCAATTGTCCATGCACTCCAGTGATTTGTCTATTCCGCTAAAGGATGTTTTGTGAAACCCTTATAACATGACCATTAGTTCAAAGCTCCAAGCGGAACTGTCGATTGATTAGCCTTCTAAAACAACCATCAAGAAAAACCCAAATATGAAAACCCTAAGCAGTTATTTCGCCGCTACTTTGTTGGCCGCCGCCTTTTTAGCGCTATCCGCTTCTGCGGGTCGCGCCAGTTCTTACCAGAGCATTATTTTGGGTGATAATCCTTTGGCATTTTACGCATTAAATCCGGCCGTGGACGGCACAACCACCGCGCCTGATTTGAGCGGCAATGGTAATGACGGACTCATTGCCGGCGATCTCTCTTACGGTTTTGGCCCTTCGACCTATATAACCAATGCGGCCTACTTTGATGGTGGCGAGGCTATCGATCTTAGCCAGGGTCCCAACGCCGGGTTGCTGAATTTCAACGGCCCGATCACTTT
>DATJXK010000187.1:0-10343 GCA_035500235.1 Pseudomonadales bacterium
CATAGTGTTCACTTAAACCATGGCATTGGCTGTGTCACTTGCCATGGACAACTCGATCAAATGCCCATGACGTGGAAATCGCATACGCTCTATATGAAGTGGTGCCTGGAATGTCATCGTGCTCCAGAAAAATATATTCGCCCGCGTGGAGAGGTCTTTAATTTAAATTGGATTGCCACTAATCAAGTCGTCCTGGGAAAACAACTGGCAGCCCAATATCACGTCCATACGGAACAACTCACGGACTGCAGCATGTGCCACCGATGAAAGCCGAATCTTCAACCCATTTTTGGCGCAGCCTCGAAGAATTGAGTGGATCCAAAAGGTTTCAGGAATCATTGCATCGCGAGTTTGCGCCGGGAGCATCCGGCCTTAAAAATTTTAACCGGCGAAATTTTTTAAAGCTCATGGGCGCGTCCCTGGCGCTGGCGGGTTTGCCTGCCTGTACCCGCCAGCCCATTGGAAAAATTGTTCCTTATGTCCGGCAACCGGAAGACCTGGTGCAAGGCAAGCCGATGTATTTTGCTACGGCGATGACGCTCAGCGGATTTGCTACTGGATTGATCGTTGAAAGCCACGAAGGGCATCCGACTAAAATCGAAGGTAATCCGGGACATCCGGCGAGCCTGGGAGCGACAAACATCTTTCATCAGGCTGCACTGCTCGACCTCTACGACCCGGACCGATCGCAAGCCGTCTTGAAAGATGGGCAGCCAGATACGTGGGAAAATTTCGTCGCGGCCATTTTCAACGTTTTAGCAGCGCAAAAAGAGAAAAAGGGTGCGGGCTTGAGGCTCCTGACTGAAACGATCACCTCGCCGACGCTGTATTTTCAAATTCAGGAATTGCTCAAAAAGTTTCCGGAAACAAAATGGCATCAATATGAGCCGGTCAATCGCGATAACGCTCGCGAAGGCTCTAAGCTGGCGTATGGCCAGATTGTTGAAACGCAATTCCACTTTGAAAAGGCAAAGATCGTTTTGTCTCTCGATTCGGATTTTTTATGTAGGCATCCGGACAACGTCCGTAACGCGCACGATTTTGCGAATATGCGTCGCGCAAGATTTCCACAAACGGAAATGAGCCGGCTTTATGTTGTCGAAAGCACGCCCACCATTACCGGTTCCAACGCCGACCACCGTCTCCCTTTGCGCACGATTGAAATTGCAGAATTTGCATGGGCATTAGCACAACGCTTGGGCATCCCGATTCCAAGTGGGTCGTTCACGGACGAAAATTTGAATGCCGATTGGATTTCGGGTATCGCTGATGATTTGGAGGAAAACCGAGGCGAGGGTATCGTTATTGCAGGCGAAAATCAACCCCCGGAGGTCCATGCGTTGGCTCATTGGCTGAACCATCATTTAGGTAATTTAGGCAAGACGGTGACATTGACTGAAACAGCGGAAACGAATCCGGTGAATCAAATTCTGGATCTGCGCCAACTTGTCGATGCACTTGAGCAAAACGAGGTCGATGCGCTTATAATTATCGGCGGTAATCCGGTTTTCACCGCTCCGGCGGATTTTCGATTTGCGGAAAATTTGGCGAAAGCAAAATTTCGTGTTCACTTGGCTCCGGACGTTAACGAGACTTCAACAGTCTGTACCTGGCACATCCCGCAAAATCATTTTCTAGAATCGTGGAGCGACGCGCGTGCCTTTGATGGGACTATCTCCATCGTACAACCGCTCATCCTCCCCCTCTATGCAGGAAAATCCGCGCATGAAATTTTGGATGTAATGATTTCACCGCTGGGGCGAAGTGATTACGACATCGTCCATGACTTTTGGAAATCCCAAAATCCAGGCGACCATTTTGAAAGCCAATGGCGGCAGGCGTTGCATGATGGGTTCATTAAAAATACAGCGCTGCCTCCTTTGGATCTAAAACCACGCCTTCCAGATATTCCCGCTTCCTCGCCGACCCCTTCCCAAAGTTTGGAGATTACCTTCCGGCCTGATCCCACACTCTACGATGGCCGATTCTCCAATAACGGATGGCTCCAGGAACTGCCGAAACCAATAACCAAATTGGTATGGGACAATGCCGCCCTGCTCTCCCCTGCCCTTGCAACAAAAGAAGGGCTTGCCAATGGCGATGTCATTGAAATCAAACTTCAAAACCATACGCTGGAATTGCCAATTTGGATTACGCCAGGACAGCCGGAGCATTCCATCGGACTTCAATTCGGTTATGGACGTAGCCGCGTAGGAAACGTAGGGAAGCAAACAGGTTTTAATGTTTACTTATCGCGGACATCCAATGCGCTATGGTCGGCCAACGGTGCCGCACTAAAGAAAACCGGCAGGAGCTATCCCCTGGTTACAACGCAAACCCAGCATGTGATTGATTCTGAAGACCGGCAAATCCTTCGCGAAGCCACGTTCAACCAATTTAAAAGCGACCCAAATTTCGTAGAAAAAAATTCCGAATCGCCGCCCGAATCCGAAACACTTTTCAACCCGCAAGAATTTCCATACAATGGCTATCGGTGGGGCATGACGATCGATTTGAGCGCATGCATCGGCTGCAGCGCGTGCACCATTGCCTGCCAGGCTGAAAACAATATTCCGATTGTTGGCAAAGACCAGGTGGCAGCGGGACGCATTATGCATTGGATTCGGGTAGATGGGTATTTCCGCGGTGCGCCGGGTAATCCGCAAGTGACCCATCAACCGGTACCTTGCATGCAGTGTGAAAATGCGCCGTGCGAGGTGGTTTGTCCGGTGGACGCGACGGTGCATGACAAGGAGGGGCTGAATTTGCAGATTTACAATCGGTGCATTGGTACGCGCTACTGCTCGAACAATTGCCCTTACAAAGTCCGGCGCTTCAATTTTTTCCAATATGCGGATTACGACACGCCCAGCCTCAAACCGATGCGGAATCCCAACGTGACGGTGCGCTGGCGCGGCGTGATGGAAAAATGCACCTATTGCATTCAACGCATCAGCGCTGCCCGCATCAATTCGGAGAATGAAAACCGGCAGATTCGCGAAGGTGAAATCCAAACGGCCTGCCAGCAGGTTTGTCCGGCCAATGCCATCGTGTTTGGGGATTTAAATGGCCCGAACAGCCGCGTCTCAAAATTAAAAGCGCATCCGCTAAATTTTTTGATGCTTGGCCAACTAAACACCCATCCACGGACGACGTACCTAGCAAAGCTGCGGAACCCCAATCCGAAACTATTAGCCTAAATGACCGACTCACCAACCAACCTGGCCGATGGATCGTTGAAAGAAACGCCCCCCCTCGGCTATCCAGCCCGGTTACTCGGAGCCGGCGAAAATCTGGAATCGGTCACCGAAACCATCGGTTCGATAGTTTTGAAACCCCATCAACGGCAGCCGAAGGCATGGTTTCTTGCTGCGGCCATTGCGTTTTCATTGCTGATGTTGTTTTTCATTGCGATTACATGGCTGCTCTATCGAGGCGTGGGCATTTGGGGGATTAACATTCCAGTGGCATGGGGATTTGCGATTGTGAATTTCGTTTGGTGGGTCGGCATCGGGCACGCGGGCACGTTCATCTCGGCAGTGCTGTTGTTGCTGCACCAGAAATGGCGCACATCCATCAATCGCTTTACCGAGACGATGACGCTTTGCGCAATTTCTTGCGCCGGGCTATTTCCCCTGCTCCATTTGGGGCGTCCGGGAGTCTTTTTCTGGCTCGCGCCCTATCCTGACACGATGGGTCTTTGGCCGCAGTTCCGCAGTCCATTGGTTTGGGACATGTTCGCCGTGGGAACTTATTTCATGGTCTCGCTGATTTTTTGGTACTCCGGCTTGCTTCCCGATTTAGCGACCTTGCGCGACCGCGCCACCACTCACGGGAAGAAATTATTCTACGGCGTCCTCGCCCTCGGCTGGCGGAATTCAGCCCTTCATTGGCAACGGCATCAGGCGGCGTACCTGCTTTTGGCTGGGATAGCCACGCCGCTGGTCTTGTCGGTCCATAGTGTGGTGGGACTTGATTTTGCCGTCGCGATGTTGCCGGGCTGGCACGAGACCATTATCCCTCCGTACTTTGTCGCCGGCGCGGTTTTTTCGGGCTTCGCGATGATGCTGAACCTGGTCCTGCCCATTCGCAAACTTTATGGCCTGGAAGGACTTATCACCTCCCGCCATTTGAACAACATCGGTAACGTAATGCTGGTCCTGGGAAATATGGTGGCTTACAGCTATATCATGGAGGCGTTCATGGCATGGTATAGCGGTGATATTTTCACTCAAACTGCCATGGCCAACCGCGCGTTCGGTTCTTATGGTTGGATTTTTTGGGCACTCATTGTCATCAACATCCTGATCCCCCAGGCGTTATGGTCACGTCGCGTGCGCACCAGCCCGGTCCTGCTGTTTTTCGTGGCACTTTCAGCGAATGTTGGAATGTGGGTAGACCATTTTCTTATTATTGTCGTGAGCTTGACCCACGATTTTGTTCCCTCGATGTGGAAAAATTACTACCCAACCATTTGGGACTGGGCGACGATGCTCGGGAGCTTCGGTTTGTTTTTGACCTTGATTGTCTTATTCGTCCGTTTTCTTCCGTTGATTGCCATGTCTGAAACACGCGGGCTTGTTTCCGAGACCAAATGAACGAAACCCCAAACATTTACGGCCTGCTGGCAGAATTCGCGAGCGAAGAAGAAATCCTCGCGGCAGTAAAATCCGCGTACAGCCATGGCTATCGCCGGATGGATGCCTTTGCACCCTTTCCCGTAGATGGTCTGGCGGAAGCCTTAGGCCGAAAGAAAACTGCCGTACCGCTTATTGTTTTTTTTGCCGGACTTTGCGGAGGCATCGGCGGCTATTTCCTGCAATGGTATGCGATGGCAGTGAGTTACCCACTCAATATCGGCGGACGACCGCTCAACAGCTGGCCGGCCTATGTTCCCATCACCTTTGAACTGACCATCTTATCAGCGGCTTTTGCCGCTATCATCTCGATGCTGGCACTGAATCGGTTACCCGAACCTTATCATCCAGTCTTTAACATTCCGGAGTTTGAGCGCGCCTCGGCGGATAAATTTTTCCTCTGCATTGAAGCGGTTGATCCCCAATTTGATTTGCGGGCTACACGGAATTTTTTGGCTGCGTTAAAACCAGAATTGATTGCGGAGGTGCCAGCCCAATGAAAGCGCATCTCAACATTATTTTTACTGCGGCCATGCTTTGCCTGTTGACCGCCTGTCGCCGGGATATGTTTAGCCAGCCCAAATCAAATCCTCTTAGTAAAAGCGATTTTTTCGAGGACGGTGCGGCTTCGCGTCCGCTCCCGCCTCATGTCATCGCTCGTGATAACTTCAATAATGACGCCACATTTTATACGGGAATGGTCGGCACTAACCCGGCGACCGAATTCCCATATCCGATCACTCGCGCCTCTCTCGAACGTGGACGCATATGCTTCGAAATCAATTGCGTTCCCTGTCATGGTGAAGCAGGCGAAGGCAATGGCATCGTTGTTCAGCGCGGCTTTCCCACGCCTCCGTCGTATCACATTGCACGCCTGCGCAACGCGCCGGTGGGACATTTTTTCGATGTAATGACGCATGGTTACGGGGCCATGTATTCCTTTGCGTCACGAACCACCCCGCAGGAACGTTGGGACATCGCCGCGTACATCCGCGCGCTCCAATTAAGCGAGCACGCCACACTTGCCGATGTGCCAACCAACGAAGTCGCTCAACTTGAAAGCATGAAATGAACGAAACTCTTTTAAAATTCAACAGGCTGAAAGGAGTTAGCCTCGCGGTTGGCATTTTGGGACTCATGGGATGTTGCGCGGGTTTTATTTTTGAGCGGCAGGCATTCTATATTTCGTACTTGATCGCATTTCTGTTTTGGCTCTCGCTGTCGCTAGGATGCTTCTACGCCGCCATGATTCATTACTTGACCGGGGGACGTTGGGGATTTCCTGCGCGCCGTTTTCTAGAAGCCGGATTTATGACCTTGCCGTTGATGGCCGTTTTTTTTGCGCCGATCCTGTTTGGCCTTCATGAATTGTATCCCTGGGCACGGCCAGAAACCGTCGCTGCCGATAAAATTTTGCAGCAACGGGCGGCCTTTGAAAATCCTCCGGCATTCATCGTGCGCGCTCTGGTTTGTTTTGCGATATGGACTTTCATTGCATGGCGCCTTCGCCAGTGGTCGCTCCAGCAGGATGCCAGTGCGGATGCAGCGCCAACTCTAAAAATAAGGGCTTTAAGCGGACCGGCCATTGGGATTGTTCCGCTCACGGCGTCATTTGCCTTCGTGGATTGGGCTATGAGCATCGAGCCTGATTGGTCTTCGACGGTTTTTCCCGTCATCATTTTATCGAGCCAAATACTTATGGCCATTGCCTTTGCGATTATCATGTTGGCGTGGACACAAAATGAATCTTCTTTCCGAAGCTTTGGCCAGAAACCATTTCATGATTTGGGGAATCTCTTGCTGGCATTCGTCATGTTTTGGACTTATGTCGCCTTTTCACAAATTCTCATCATCTATTCCGCCAACCTGCCCGAAGAAATCGGCTGGTATCTCCGTCGCAACGCCAATGGCTGGATCTGGCTGGCTGGCTTTATCGCATTGTTTCTTTTTCTTGTTCCTTTTTTCCTTCTGCTGTTTCGCCGGGTGAAAAAGAATATCCGCCTTTTGACTGCAATCGCTTTCGTAATTTTAATTGTCCAGGCGACTGAAATGTTTTGGGCCATTGCCCCCACGTTTTATCCTCACATTCACGTTCATTGGATGGATTTCATATCGTGGTTTGGCCTCGGCGGAATCTGGCTGTCCGTTTTTCTTCGAAACCTAAGCAAGCACCCACTCCTGGCACTGAAGGATCCGCGCCTGGAAAATTTAAATACGGAAACCGTACATGCCAAGTGACACACAACCATTGCCGGTTCCGAGAGAATCGCTGAAACGCAGACACGAAGTTAGCGAGAAAAGCGTTCGGAATGTATTGCTCGTGGGCGGTGGAGCAGCATTTCTTCTCATTTTGAGCCTGCTTATTTGTGGCTTGGCCATTCATCAGCTGGCAAGGAAACGCCCCATGCAGCAAATGACGACACTGGGCATCATTCTCGCGCCGAACACCGCGCCGCTTGAGCGCTTTCCCCAACCTAATCTTCAAATTGATGATGACCATGGCCAAATGACCGCGCTTTATTCCGCGCAAAGTGCGAAACTGAACACGTATGGTTGGGTGGACCGGAGCAATGGCATCGTCCGTATACCCATTGCGCGGGCCATAGATTTGATGATTCAACGCGGATTGCCGTCGCGAACCAATGACGTTTCATCAACCGAGTCACCGCTATGGCTAAACTCGGAGGGGAAAGAGCAATGATGAAAACAACTTTGCTTTCCATCCTTTTCCTTTGCGCCTCGGTGAATTTTGTCGCGGCCAATAGCTCACTGACAGATACCCAGTTGCTCCAGATTAAATTTGATCAAAAGTTGAATTCGCATGTTTCGCCCGATTTAGTTTTTCGCGATGAAGCCGGTCAGTCGGTGCGGTTTGGCGATTATTTGGGAAAGCGGCCTGTTGTTTTGATTTTGGGTTATTACCAATGTCCGATGCTGTGCTCGCTCGTTCTCAACGGCGCGATGGATAGTTTTCGCGATTTAAAATGGAGTGTTGGCAAACAGTTCGATGTGGTTTTCGTCAGCATTGACCCGGCTGAGCAACCGGCGCTGGCCGCCGAAAAGAAAGCAACTTACGTGCGGGTTTATGGCCGCCTCGGTTCGGAAAATGGGTGGCATTTTCTTACTGCCGCAACGACCACGCGCCCAGCCAGAGATTTAATGCCCGAGGACCAATCCGTCCAAACGCTTGCGGACGAGATTGGTTTTCGCTTTGCCTATGACACTGGGCTGAAACAATTCGCCCATCCGAGCGGATTTGCGGTCTTAACGCCGGACGGAAAAGTCGCCCATTATTTTTTTGGCGTTACTTTTTCGCCGGACGAAGTGGCCGCGGCATTGCATGAGGCCAGCGCGAAGAAAATTGGCTCGCCCGTCCAGGAATTCGTCCTGCTTTGCTGTGAATATAGCCCCCTGCGCGGCAAATATGGAAACCTGGTGATGGCCACGGTTCGAGTCGGCGGCCTTGTGACGTTGCTTGCGCTCGGCATGTTCTTCTTTCGTTCATTGCGGCCCAAACCGGAGGCGTTGAAATGAATTTGCCTTTTTTCCCACCGGAAGCCTCGACCACGGCCACCCGGGTGGACGAAATTTATTTTGCGCTACTTGCATTGAGTGTCTTGGTTCTCGCCATCGTCTTTCTCCCGATGATTTATTTCCTGTTCAAATACCGGCGGGGGAAAAAGGCCAACCGCCGGCCGCTCGGGGTTTCGACCATGAAAATCGAACTCATCTGGACCTTCATTCCGACATTTATTGCGATGGGACTATTTGCCTGGGGAGCGGACGTTTATTTTTACCAGGAAATTCCTCCAGCCAACGCGCTGGAAGTCAATGTGGTCGGGAAACAATGGATGTGGAAGATCCAGCACCAGGAAGGCAACCGGGAGATCAACGAGCTACACGTGCCGGTGAATCGCGCAGTCAAGCTCACCCTGGCGTCGGAGGACGTCATTCATAGTTTTTACGTCCCAGCGTTTCGCGTAAAGCAGGACGTCGTGCCGGGACGCTTCACGACGGAATGGTTTACTCCCACCCGGGTGGGTGTTTATCGCTTTTATTGCTCCGAATATTGCGGCGCAGACCATGCTAAAATGCGGGGATTGGTTTATGTGATGGCCCCCGCGCAATATGAAGAATGGCAGGCGGAAGGCCGGCCGCCGGACACGCTCGCTCAATCCGGTGAAAAATTATTTCGGGAAATGGGCTGCAGCGGCTGTCATGTGAATAGTTTCACCGTCCATGCGCCGCCTCTGGAAGGACTTTATGGAAAACTGGTCCCTCTCAGCGACGGCACATTTGCGCACGTTGATGATAAATATGTCCGTGATCATATTTTGATACCTGCCTCCGAGGTCCCCGCAGGCTACCAACCCATTATGCCCTCATTTGAAGGTCGAATTAGCGAAGAGCAATTGTTGGAACTCATCGCATATATCAAAAGCATCGGTGCCGAACCTACGAATCCATCTCAACCATGAACGCGGAAAATCCAACGGAGGCGACGCAGCCCGAATTAATCCCGGATAGCCGGGAGAACTATCTGCAAGCGGGCCATACGGTGAAGTCGTGGCTCCTGACGACGGATCACAAGCGCATTGGCCTTTTATATTTGTTTTCGATTTTGATCTTTTTTGTCATCGCCGCCGCGGCAGCAGCCATGATGCGCCTGGAACTGCTGACGCCGAGCGGTGACCTGCTGCTGCCGGATACTTACAATAAAATGTTCACCATCCATGGCGTGCTCATGGTCTGGTTTTTTCTCATCCCCTCCATCCCGGCGGTGCTGGGCAATTTTGTCATTCCCTTGATGATTGGCGCGCGTGACGTCGCTTTCCCCAAGCTGAATCTCCTGAGCTGGTATTTATTTATCATTGGTGGGTTGTTCGCCTTGCGGGCTGTTTTCCTGGGCGGCATGGATACGGGATGGACGTTCTATACCCCGTACAGCACTGCCTATTCAAATTCCCACGTGGTCGAAATGGCATTTGGAATTTTTCTCGCCGGATTTAGTTCGATCATCACGGGGATGAATTTTATCGTTACCATCCAGAAAATGCGCGCGCCGGGCCTGACCTGGTTCCGGCTTCCGTTGTTTATTTGGTCCATGTTCGCGACCAGCATTATTCTTGTGCTAGCTACACCGGTTTTGGCGATCACCCTGGCGCTGATGGCCGTAGAACGCCTGTGGGGCGTGGGCATATTTAACCCGGCACTTGGCGGCGATCCGGTTTTGTTTCAACATTTGTTTTGGTTTTATTCCCATCCCGCCGTGTACATCATGATCTTGCCGGGCATGGGGGTCGTGAGCGAAGTGATCACTTGCTTTTCGCGAAAAAAGATTTTTGGTTATCATTTCGTAGCTTTTTCAAGCGTGGCCATCGCGGTTCTGGGCTTTCTGGTTTGGGGACACCACATGTTCGTCAGCAGCCAGTCCATTTACGCAGGCATGGTGTTTTCAATTTTAAGTTTTCTGGTGGCCGTTCCCTCGGCGATTAAAGTTTTTAACTGGACGATGACACTTTATCGCGGCTCCATTTCCTTTGATACCCCCATGCTTTACATCCTCGGGTTTATGGGCCTGTTCACCATCGGCGGTTTGACCGGCTTATTCCTGGCCACGCTCGCCGTGGACGTGCATGTGCATGGCACTTATTTCGTGGTGGCGCATTTTCATTACATCATGGTCGGCGGCATGGTGACGGCGTT
>DATJXK010000188.1:0-10011 GCA_035500235.1 Pseudomonadales bacterium
AAAAAACCAGTGTCCGTGTCTCCGTTGCGCCCGTATCTGGAAGAAAAATTTATAAAGGCTTGGGTAGGCGGGAGAAACCCCTATATGCAGAAATTGCTTGAGGCGATAAACGGGATAAAACCCGATGAATAATTCGGTGCATTTTTCAAATGTTTTATGCCAGATAAGAAGATTGAGGTTCGTAATGCCGGCATTTACTAGGACCGTGTGGGTTAGTGATCAGTCTCGTGACGTGTGGGAGCGGCGGTTTGTAGGGATTGCCGGCTGCTGGAAGGAAATTGAATGGAGGACCGTTATGAATCAGGTTCGTGACTGTTCTCTGATGTGGGCTTCATCGGATGAAATTAGTGGCTTGGAGTCTCGCTTAGCTAATCATGGTTTGAAGATTCTACCTCTCTTTGCCCGTGCCAGAAGACGGTTTGTGAAGCCGGGGATAATCAAAAGCTCCCATAATTCGCTGCAGCCATTGTTTCGTATTGTTGCGGGCCGAGCGAAACATTTGGGTGGCTTTCGAAAGGCATGGGTCCGGGGAGACGATGATGTTGTGGGGCAGTATTTGGGATATCCCTCTTGCTGCCGTGTTTTTTTTCGGAAGTTCTTCGTCCAGGAGAAATGGATGGACTGCATTTTGCCTGCTGCGTTAAATACGGAAACACCTCCTGGAAACATTCAGGATGTCGACGTGGTTGGCAACCCCCTACTTAATCCATTCTGGATTTCTGTTGGCGTCCGGTTAAGTCCGTTATTTCCGTGTCATTTTGACTGTAAACACGCGGGCGCGCTTGCCAAATATTTCGCTCAAGCGGGGGAAGAGGCCGGTTTTGGGGCGGAGATAAAATTTGCTTTGGAGATACTGAACTGGCCAGTAGAGTGGTCTGCATTACACGGAATTGCAGAGATCAAAACACCTATTCTCAAGATTGCAAAAAGGACTGATATGACACCATTGAAGTATCGGATTCGTTGGCTTGGAAAAAGCTTCCCGTCAGAAGGGGGGCGTGGTTTGGACTTTCCCTACAGAATTGGCCGATAAATCAAGTATTTTCCGCTGGCATTTTGAGATGTTTTCCAAGCGACTAATTATTTCTGAATGCGAACTACCGTTATATTGAACGTATTATCTTGATCAAAGGGCGCTCCAAGCTTTTGTCTTACTGTTCCTACTAATGCTGTTCCATCATCAGAGATCGTCAAATCAAAATCCCAGAAATTGCGATTACTATCCATATTGGGGCTGATCTAGCCTGAGCCGCACTTTTTTTCCAAATGCGAAGAAATTATCCATTGCCATATAACCAATATCATTGCCGCAAACATTAAAATAAAATTTACCTGCGTAGTTGGTTTGACCGCCACAATATCTGTTTAGGCACGGCCATCACGACCGCCAAAGGCACATTATCCGAAACATTTCTGACAGACGCACAATAGTGCTCAAATCGTTGTCATTCTGCTGGTTACGATTCGTATTTTTCTTTGTCACCTCTTTGCCGGTTTGGGGACTTACTTGGCAATATGACAAATCTAAATACTATCGAACCAATGGAAGCCGACGATACCAGGCTGGTCAACGAAAGCCTCACGGGAAACCGCGAGGCGTTCGGTCAAATCGTGACCCGGTATCAAACGCTCATCTGCTCACTCGCCTACAGTGCCACGGGCAGTTTCAGCCAAAGCCAGGACCTGGCGCAGGAAACATTCGTCACCGCCTGGAAACGGCTTTCGGAATTGCGCGAACCGGGCAAGCTGCGCGCCTGGCTCTGCGGCATCCTGAAAAACCGCGTCTATAAAACGTACCGCCGCGACGGACACGAACCGAGCCACGCGGCGGAATCACTGGAAACCGCCCAGGACCTCGCGTCGGGTGAACTGCCTCCCTCCGACCATGCCATCACCAAAGAGGAAGAATCTATTTTATGGCGCTCGCTGGGACGGGTTCCGGAAATTTACCGCGAACCGTTGATCTTATTTTATCGCGAGCACCAGTCCATCGAGACCGTCGCCGCAAATTTGGAGCTGAGTGAAGACGCCGTGAAGCAGCGCCTTTCGCGCGGACGAAAAATGCTGCAGGAAGAAGTAATGTCCTTTGTCGAAGGCGCGCTGGAACGCACCAGCCCGGACAAAACATTTACCCTGAACGTTTTGGCGGCGTTACCCGCGGTGACGATTTCCGCCAAGGCTGCCACGCTCGGCGCAGTCGCGGCGAAAGGAACCGCTGCGGCAAAGACCGCTGGAATGATGGGGCTGCTTGGCGCGGTGCTTACGCCGCTGCTCGTCATTTTCGGAAATTATGCCAGCTATCGCATGAGCATGGACGAAGCTCGCACCGATGAAGAGCGCGGGCATATCAAAAGAACCTTCATGAACTCGCTCTATGTGACCCTGGTACTGGCCGCCTTGTGCGCCGTGCCGTTATACTGGTCGCTACGAAATCACCAGGACCTCTATTTGTTTTGGAGTCTGTTCTTTAGCCAAACGATTGTCCTTTATTTCCTGACGCTCCTGGCCTTTGTCATCCGATCGTTCCCCTATCGCCAAAGATTTCTGGCCAAAATCCTGGCGGATGAACACGGCGGTAAATTCCCCGAGGCGGCCTGCGAATATTGCAGCCGCTGGAGCCTGCTCGGGCTTCCTCTCATCCATGTGCGCATCGGCGACCGGTTTGATGTGATACGCGGCCCCGTGAAAGCGTGGATCGCCATCGGCAGCAGCCATGCGGTAGGGGTGGTTTTTGCCGCCGGCGGACTGGCCGTGGCCCCGATCAGTTTTGGCGGTATTGCCATTGGAGTATTGTCCTTTGGCGCGATTTCCATGGGAGTTTTCCCCATGGGCGCTATCGCGCTAGGGTTCTGCGCGTTCGGCGGCATCGGATTCGGCTGGCAGGTCTGTGCCGGCGTGGGGGCGGCCCTGCATGCGGCCATGGGCGGCGTCACCATAGCGCGTGATTTTGCCACCGGCGGCATTGCGCATGCCGCGCAGGCCAACACCGACGCAGCCAAACAATTCTTCCAGCAAAATCTCTTTTTCCGCATCGCCCAGGCTGTCGGGAACCACGGCATGCTGACGATGCTCATCTGGATCATTCCCGTTTCGATTCAGTCGTGGCTGGTCGGGCGGGCCCGCCGCCGCTCCGAACAGGCAAATGCCTGAGCATCAACCGGGCAGGCCTGAAGAGATTTAACAACTTTTCCTGTCACCTTTTCCCTTCAGGCCGCCACTTATCCGCAAACAAAGAAACCATTTTTAAACTTTCGAAAGAAACTATGAAAACATTTGTTAAGATTATTCTGATTACGTGCATCGTCATTATCGCCGGCGCCATTGGTTATATGAATTGGCAAAAAGGACGAACGGCTCACGCGCCAATGGCCGCACAGCCGCAACCTCAAACCGTTGCGGAAACACCGGCGGAAAATGTCGCCGTCCCCCAACCTCAGAACCAGCCGGCACCTTCGCAAGATGTGAGCGCACCCGCACAAGTTGCGGCTCCAGCTCCGCCGGTGAGTGAGATTGCTTCGAACGATTCTGTTAGCCCGGCCAAAAAAATGGCCAGCGCGTTATTGTCGGCCAAATCCGCCAAAGAAAAACAGGCGTTGTTTGATGAGCTTCGCAAAGATCCGCAGCAACTCGATGCCGTTATTTCCGAACTGAAACAGGAGGCAACGCAAAATCCGAACAATCCGGAAATTCCTACCACTATCGGCGAAGCGCAGCTTAATGAGATCCGCGCCATGAAAGAGAATGGCAACAATGACGTGGATCAGATTGGGATTTTGGCGATGCAAGCCGACCAGGAATTTAGCGCCGCGCTGCAAATTGATCCGAAGAATTGGGAGGCGCAATTTGTCAAAGACTCCTCCATGTACTATTGGCCGGCGGATCCGCAGCGGGACGGCCAGGTTGTCCAAAGCCTTACCAGCCTGATTGACCAGCAGGAAAAAATGCCCTCAAATCCCAATTTCGCGCAAACGTACGTCATGCTGGGCAACGAATATCAAAAAATCGGCCAGCCGGACAAAGCCATGGCCACATGGCAGCTCGGCGCACAGGAATTCCCGAGCGATTCGACCCTGCAAAAGAAAATTACCGGGACACCCGCTCAATAAAGCCCCGAAAGAGCCCAAATCAAGGCATGGATTAAAAAATACAGATTTTAACACTTTTCCTGTCACATTTTACTCGCAGGCGGACACCTATTAGGTAATGACCTTTACTATAAATTTTTTCTGCAACTTATCGGGCCAAATTCATAAGTAACAGGATAACAGGATAAAGTGGAACGTATGTTGATTGCCGTTGTCTCTTTAACTATGGGCGAACTGCGGCTTTTTCAGGCAAGAAAGAGCAAAAACGTTCTTGAATGCCAATAAAGGCAAACTCATGATGAGACAACTCCGAACAGAAAATCATCTAAAATAAAGCTATGCCCGATTTCAAATTTACCTGCCCGCAATGCGGCCAGCATATTCAGTGCGACACCTCGTACGCCGGCGTACAAATTGCCTGTCCGGTGTGCAACCAGGCCATCGTCGTTCCCCAGCCGCCTGACGCACATGCGGCGCCGCCGGCACCCATGGCTATGCCGGGGCCGGGCTCACGGACTCCCTCCGGCGGACAACGGTTTGCTGGAGCGCAAATGCCGGTCCCGGAAAAGTCCAATACCATGCGCAATGTATTGGTCATCGTGGCTGTAGTCGTAGTACTGGCGGCGCTGGGTGCGGGAGGGTGGGTTGGTTATTCCAAATACGAGGCAAAGCAGGCGCTCAAAAAAGGCAACCCGGCGGCCGTGGTCGCCACGCCTACGGCTTCGCAAACCTCCAGCGCCATGGATCTTTTGTCCAAGGTGCAAAACGCCTATACCAATTTGAACAGCCTCGTAGTGTCGGGAAATTCCGTCATGATCCTGGACATGTCGCAATTGACCATGGCTGATATGGATCCCAAAGCGAAGAAATCGAAAAATCCACGCCGGGGAAATCTTCCCAAGGCCATTACCAACACCATGGATGTTTCGCTTAAGCTGGGACGTCCAGGCATGTATTGCGTCCAGGGCACATCGCTCATGAAAATGGGGCGGCAGTCCATGACCAACACCATGGCTGTATGGTCACCGGGTGAAACCAACTACGCCCTGTCCGTCATGGGCGGTTATAAAAATTATACCACGGTCAAAGACCGCTCCACGGCGCTCATGTCCGGCGGGCAGCCCGCCGTATTGGCCATGACCATCATGAGTCTCTTTTTCAATGATGCGAACACCAACTTTGACAAATTAGTCCAGGACTGGGGACAAACCGAAGACGATTCTGTGAACGGCCAGGATTGCTCCACGATTACGGCCAAAATCTTTGGCCAAAAATATAAAATGTGGATCAGCAAAAACAATTACATGGTTTTGCAATCGCAAATCACCCTCGGCGCGCCCGTCAGCGATGCGGACATTGACAGCGCCTTTGCCGCCTTCGATACCAGCACCAACCAGGAAGAAATCGCCAAGGACAAGGCGCAGGCCAAACAGCAGATGCAGATGATGACCAAGATTCGCGGCACCATCACCGATACCTACGATGACGTTGAAGCCAATCCGACCCTGAGCGCCGACGATTTTCATTATACGGTCCCGCGCGGCGTTCGTTTGGCGCGACAGCAAAATTAGGCGGGCAAGTAATCCCACGCGGCAGGCTGGTTAATTTCCTGTAACCTTCGTCCAAATTTCTCTAAAGTCCGGATAATGGCAGCAACCGACAGCCATCCCGCGCCATCAGCGCCGGTATTTGTCACGACGCAATGGTCGGTCGTGCTGACAGCCACCGGCAGTGACACGCAGGCGCAAGCGGCCCTCGAACAGCTTTGCCGGATGTATTGGTATCCCATCTACCATTTCGTGCGCCGGCAGGGCCATTCCATCCACGACGCGCAGGATCTCACCCAGGAATTTTTCAGCCGGCTGCTGGATAAAAAGTGGATGGCCAGCGCCGATCAATCGCGCGGGCGCTTTCGCTCCTTCCTCCTGATGGTGCTAAAACGGTTTCTCATAGTGGAATGGCGGCGGGCCAATGCGCAGAAACGCGCGGGCGACCGCCATTGCCTGCCTCTGCCACTGGATACGGCCGAAACCCGTTATGCGCGCGAGCCTGCCGATACCAGCACACCCGAGCAGGCTTTTGAAAAGCAATGGGCGCTCACGCTGCTGGAAAGCGTCCTGGGCGGATTGCGTGCGGAATATGAGCACACCGGCAAGGGCCAGTTGTTCGAGGCGCTGAAGCCATGCCTGACAGGCACCCGTGAATCGCAACCGTACGCGGAACTGGCCACCAGGCTGGATATGTCCGAAGGCGCGGTAAAAGTAGCGGTGCATCGCCTGCGCGAGCGATATCGCGAACGGCTCCGGGCGGAGATTGCCCACACGGTCGCATCGCCCGGGGACGTAGACAACGAAATGCGCCATTTATTTCGCGTTCTGAGCCGCAGTTAATAGCAGATATTTTTCGCCGGCCTGTAACCATTGTCCCGGTTTCTCTAGGTACAAGGTGAAGGCACTCAATGGATACCAAAGGCACCTGCACAGTTTGTGGAAAAGCGCTCACGCCGGGCGCGCCGGAAGGATTGTGCCCGGAATGCCTGCTCAAAGCCGGCCTGGGAACGGGCGTGGATATCGGCGCCGACACCGGCAAAGCACCGCGGTTTGTCCCGCCAAAAATTGAGGAACTGGCCGCGAAATTTCCCCAATTAGAAATCCTGGAATTCATTGGCCAGGGCGGCATGGGCGCGGTTTACAAGGCCCGTCAAAAGCTATTGGACCGGGTGGTGGCCCTGAAAATCCTGCCGCCGCAGTCGGGCGGCCCGGCCTTTGCCGAACGTTTCACGCGCGAAGCCCGCGCCCTGGCCCGGCTAAATCATCCGCACATCGTCACACTCTACGAATTCGGCCAGGCCGACGGATTATTTTATTTCCTCATGGAGTTCGTTAACGGCGTCAATCTTCGGCTGTTGCTCAGTAACAGCCGTATTTCTTCGCGCGAAGCGCTGGCCATTGTCCCGCAAATCTGCGAGGCCCTTCAATTCGCGCACGATTCGGGCATTGTCCATCGGGACATTAAACCTGAAAACATCCTGCTCGACAAAAAAGGCCAGGTGAAAATTGCTGACTTCGGCGTGGCCAAAATGATCGCGGAGAGTTTGACCGAAGCATCCGAAGAACCCGCCACGACGGCCGGAGAATTGACGGAAGCCGGGAGCACGCTCGGCACCCTGCAATACATGGCCCCGGAACAAATTAAAAATTCCGCGGAAGTGGACCATCGCGCCGATATTTATTCCCTGGGGGTCGTGTTTTACCAGATGCTGACCGGCGAATTGCCGTCCGGCAAAATTGAACCACCATCCCGGAAAGTCATCATTGATGTTCGCCTCGATAAAGTGGTCCTGCGCGCCCTCGAAAAGGAGCCGCAGCACCGTTACCAGCATGTCAACGAAATGGGGACCGCCGTCGAAACGATCTCCGCAAATTCCGCCAACCCGCCACCCGGGAAAGAAAGGTTGAAAATTATGTCATGGACCAAAACAAAAATAGCCATTGCCGGTGTCGCAATAACACTGCTGGGAATTGGGGCAGCCATCATCGTCATGCATGTCACGGCGTCGCGCACGCAAACGCCGCTTCCGGACGAATTTTCAATTCAACCACCATCCCCGGAAGTGAGCGCGAATGCAGCTGCCTTTTCGGGCGCCTGGGTGGGGAACTGGGGCCATGAGTTGGCCGGGGCTTTGATCGTCGAAGACGTTTCATCTAACGGCGCGGTCCATGTGATTTATTCCTGGGGAAATTATACCTGGTTCAAGGCGGGATGGGCCCGCGAAACGGGAATCATTTCCAATGACGTTCTCCGGCTCGATGCAAGTTATGGACCAAAGATAAGTTACATCCTCAAGCCGGGCGGCACATTGTCCGGCACCTATCAAATGGGAAACATGCCGCCCACGCCGGGAACGATGTACCGGGTTGAGTCCACGAACCCGGCGGCGATCCGAAGAGCGGCCGAAAAAATAGATCTCTCACGGTAAGAGAGCGGTTCCGATTGCGCAGTACCAGGCTAATTACTGCTGTTGATCTGCTGAGCCAGCGTCTGCGCGCTTGCTTTCACTTTGGGATCCACATTGGGGAGCAGCAGGAGCGGTTGCAGCGTGCGGCGGGCGGCATCGAGTTCGTGCTCGGATACCTGCAACTGTGCGAGTGTGAATTGATACGCCTGGTTTTCCGGCTCGAGCGCAATCGCCGTTTGCAATTGCAGTTCCGCCGCGGGCAAATTATCGCCCTGCACCATCTCAAAAAAACCGAGCAGCTCGTGCGCGGGGCCATAGCTCGGCATTATGGCGATGGATTTATCGAGCTCGTTCTTAACCTCCGCCGCTGAATCGCCTTCAATGCGGCTGTGTACGTCCGAGCCGTGGGAGGTCTGCAGATATTTCTCCTGCGCGTAAAGATAATGCGCGACGTAGCTGGTGGAACCGAGCTTCATCGACTGTGTAAGGTCGGTGAGCGCTTCGGTATGGTTGTCCTGTTCCTCGGCGAGGCGGGCGAGGCCTTCGTACGGCAGCGGGCTGGCGGGCGCAAGTTTTTCCGCCTGGTTAAACCACGAAGCCGCGCTGTCGAGCCGGCCAATGTGGAGTTGTTCATCCCCGAAGCGATAGAGGATTTCCACCGGTGTGACGGGCAGGCTGGTAATCGTGACTGGTCCGCCCACGGTGCCGTTCAGCCGCAGGACGATGGCCGCGTAATGGCCGGCTTTTGCGTACCGCTGCAATTCCGCCTGCATGGCGGGGAGAGATACACCAAGCGCATTGGTGAAGGCCTGTTCGGGCGATTGCCCCTGCTTCAGCAGTGGCGTGAATTGGGCGAAACGCTCACGCAGGACGGCGTTGTCCCCGGCCATCAGGTAATGCGTGAGCAGCCAGGATTCCGCGTAGAACATGCCCTGGCGCGTGGCTTCGTTGTACTGCGGCGAGTTGCGGCCGACGGAAAAGAGTTCGTCGAGCGGCATGAGATCTTCATTCGCCAGCGTGTCCAAATGGCGGTCAATGGGCCGGGCGATCTCGACGTGGTTGCCGATGGGTTTGAAAGTGGAATAGATTTCTGCCATACCTTCCTTGAGCCAGAGCGGCCAGGCCTCGTCGTTGCGGCGGAACAGGAGGTGGGCGTATTCATGGAAGATGACGTCCATGTCCGGCGAATCCGCACTGGGAAGCGAGAGAACGATGAGATTCTCATCTTCGCCGCGGGTGAAAAAGCCGGCGATATTTCCCGGCTGGCCGTTGTACTGGGGCAGGAATGGTTTCATGCTGTCATGGTCGGGAAAAGCGAGGACGTTGATGGGCGGCGATGCCACGGCGTCCGCCCCGGCCAGCGCGGAATAGGCGCGGCAAAACTGTTCCAACTGCCCGGCAAGCCGGTAGGTGTCCCGCGCATTGCCGCAACTGTAGATGTTGAAATGAGTGCTATGAACGACGTACCACGGCTTTTGTTCGATGGGCGTAGCCGTATCATCTGACTGGCCAAAGGCGGGGCCAGCGGCGAGCAGGACGAAAATGAAAAGCCCGAGACGGAGCATTGGCATAATCTAAAGGCGAATTGCAAAAGGGACAAGGGGGACGTGTTGCGTATTGCGTAGCCACGCGTGGCTTGCGTCAAGTATTTGAGGATGAGAATGAAAATGTGTAGGAGCCGACGTGAGGAGGCTCTGGTTGAAAAATTAGCGAATTAGTCAGAGTCTCGTGACCTCGACTCCTACGAAATAGCCGAATTCGCAGCATTAAAGCACACGCACGTAATGACAGGCCATTTTCAATCAGAACTGCCCCTCCGGGCCTTTTAGTCAGGGCTCGACGGAGGGCATGTGGTCAGCGGATGGGTGACAGTTTTTGGTCAGCGGATGGGTAACACTTTCCCGGCAATATGCCTTGGAAAACGACGTGTCCGAAGGAACAGCGATGGAGATTTATCCAGGAGTATCT
>DATJXK010000189.1:0-12143 GCA_035500235.1 Pseudomonadales bacterium
AACGGCACGAGCTTCAATGTTTATCAGGATTGGATTGCCGGCCTGAATCCAACTAATCCAGCCTCAACCCTGGTCATCATGCCACTGGCGCCCGTAAACAATGCCTCTGGTATCACGGTCACCTGGCAAAGCGTGGGCGGGATCAATTACAATCTCCAGCGCTCGAGCAATCTCTCCGCACAGCCTGTGTTTACGACCATCCAGTCCAATATCGTCGGGAATGCAGGGACGACCAGTTATACGGACACCTCCGCTACCAATAATACTCCCTACTTCTATCGCGTCGGCGTCCAGGTCCCATAGCTTTCGGCATCGGTCGATATGCTTTTGCCGCGCCGTAGTCCCCCCTGCGGGACGAAGGCGGCTGTCATCCGTCGTTAAAATCAAACTGAAAATGATTGAACCAATCCCCGTTAAAATTTCATAATCATTATTGCCGTGAAAATTCCAATCTTAAAGACGATCGGCTTCGCCGCTTTAATGCTTTTTGGCCTGCTGTTAATTGGCTGCAATTACGAACGCGATTCTCATTCGTTCACCTCGCGAGACCTGGAGATGATTCAAACAAATATCGGCGTAGCAATTCCGGCAGGCTCCTCAGGACTAAACATGTATTACCAGGATTTTCATGCGGCTTTGCATGCTAAAATTCAAATTCCACCAGAATCAGCACAGACGTTGGTGGATCAAATAAAACGAATTCCTGCCGAGGATATCCATGACATAGAATCCTCTACAAACAAGTGGCCATGGTGGACTCCGACAAAACCGGATGTGATAATAGACAAAGAATTCACGCGAAAACCAGATGGTGATTTTATTCACTTAATTCTTTGTAAGGAGAAGGATGATGGCCTCTGGATACTGTATGTTGAATGGGCCACAATGTAAAAGCGCGGAAGTCCAATTTTTTATTTTTGATATTCTTCGGCTCATTAATCATCTTTTTGCCAATGCAACCAACCACTGGAAAACAAATTTCCCTGCGCCGCCTAGGAAAATTGTTTTTCCTCCTGGGCGGTTTCGTTTATTTCTTTTTGTGTATGTGTATGGCGTTTGGCCAGCGGGCGTTTATCTATCATCCCCAGGTCTTTGACCCGGCCACGGTGGAGCAGATGGCCCAGTCCCATCAATTGGTGCGCTGGACCAATGCCGCCGGCCAGAACATCGGTTTCAAGCGGATGTCGCCGAGGCAACCCTCCCGGGGCAGCATCATGATGATGTACGGCAACGGCAGCACAGCCACTGACAGCGGATATTACGCGGACAACATCCAAAACGTCGCCGCGCTGGACATGTATATCCTCGAATATCCCGGTTATGAAGATCGCCCGGGTAAACCGACGGAAAAAAGCATCTTCGCCGCCGCGCGCGAGGGTTTTGAATTGCTCCCGACGAACCAGCCGGTTTATCTGGTGGGCGAATCGCTCGGCAGCGGGGTCGCGTCGTACCTCGCCGGAACATATACTAATCGCGTCGCCGGCATGATTTTGATTTCCCCATTCAACAAACTCGCGAGCGTGGCCCAATATCATTTCCCCATCCTGCCGGTTGGCATGCTCCTCGTGGACCGTTATCCCTCGGAAGATTACCTAAAAAACTACCACGGCAAAGTCGGCGTGACCGTGGATGGCCGGGACGTCGTCGTGCCGCAAAAATTTGGCATGCGCCTGTACCACAGCTATGACGGGCCGAAAAAACTTTGGGAATTCCCCGAAGGCGGCCATTGCGAAATCCGCGAACCGGAGGCGGAATTCTGGACGGACGCTATCAAATTTCTGCAAACCCCATAATCACTCGATAACCACAAAAACTAAATGTATCGCATCGGCATGGACCTCGGCGGCACGAAAATCGAAGGCATTGTCCTCGATGGTTCGGGCAAGGAACTCGCGCGCAAACGCATCGAAACTCAACAGGAAGGCGGTTACCAGCATATCCTGAACCGCATCCACGGGCTTTACGGCGACCTGGCCCAAACCATCCCCAACAGCCCGCACACTTTCGGCATCGGGACGCCGGGAGCCATTTCGCCGAAGACCGGCCTCCTGAAAAATTCCAACACCGTTTGCCTGAACGCCAAACCCATAAAGGCGGACCTGGAAAAATTACTCGGGCGCAAAATCGAAATCCAAAACGACGCCAATTGTTTCGCCATGGCCGAGGCGCTGCACGGCGCCGGACGCGGAAACGACCTTGTCTTCGGCGTGATTATGGGCACCGGCTGCGGCGGCGGCATCGTCCATAAAGGCCAGGTCATCGTCGGGCGGCAGGCCATCGCCGGCGAATGGGGCCACATGGTCATCGCCACGGACGGGCCGCTCTGTTACTGCGGCCAGCGCGGTTGCGTAGAGACGTTCATCAGCGGGAGTGGCGCCGAAGCGCGCTATGCGGAAAAATTCGGCACCAAACGGCCGTTCCGCGAAATCGAAAAAGCGTTCTATGCCGGCGAAGCCCAGGCCGTCGAGTTCATGCAAAGTTTCTTCCGCCATTTCGGCCGCGCCCTGGCCAATCTCATTGACGTGCTCGACCCGGATGCCATCGTCCTCGGCGGCGGCGTTTCCAAATTCGACGCGCTCTATAAGGAAGGCATCGCCGAAGTGGCTAAATGCGTTTTTAGCGATTCACTGGAAACGCCCATCGTGAAACATCAACTGGGCGATTCGGCTGGAGTTATTGGTGCTGCGCTCGTCGGCGTTTGACTTAGTGGGACAGGCGTCCCGCCTGTCTCTCGCCTGGCATGTTGGAGTTTCAGCTTTAGCTTGTCGCAACGATAAACCATGGTTGGTTGGCTTGACCTACGCGTCTCTCGCCTGTCGTCTGGTGAGGCGCTGCCGCCAGGCACGCTGTCCACTGGCGTCACCCTCTCCCAGCGGGAGAGGGCTGGGGTGAGGGGGCAAGTATACCCGCGCGCCGCCGCTCAGTGCGCCGGTGTAAATTTATAAAGCTCAGCCCCATGCGCGGCCACCGTGACCTTGAAGATCTCGCCGTCGCCTCCTGTCATGTCAGGTAAATCTTTTTGCCGCCACAAATCCCGCACCTGCTGCGGCCCGCTAATGCCAATGAAATTCAGCTTGTTGAAATCAATGCTCTCGGAGACCGAGCCGCGATTGAAGAAGGCCAGCGCCCTGCCGCCATCTTCCAGGTCTTTGAGGTAGACATCAATTGAACCATCCGTTGCCACGCGCGTGGCTTGTTTGCCGAGTGCGTCCTGGTCAATCGCCAGCACTTCGTCATTGCTCAGCAGGTTGAGCGTAAAGGCATCGAGCCGGTCCAAATCGCAGCCAATCAGCAGCGGTGCGGATAACATGCACCACAGGGTGATGTGCGTGTATTGCTCATCAGGTGTCAGGTGCGTCAGGTGCGGATTCCCCCACCCCACGTACCCGACGACGAGCATGTCCGGGTCATTCCAATGGCCCGGCCCGGCAAATGGCGCCCAGCGGTCCTGCGAAAATCCGATTTCAGAAATCGTGAATTGATAACCCTCGCCGTGCGTGGTCCAGCTATCGAATATATCGCCGGTAGTGCGCCAGCAATTGGCCCATTCCGCCCAGTCTGCCGCATGCGCGAAAGGCGCGTTGTTTGATAAACTGAAAATGATGTCGCGGCCGGATTTCCGCAACGCCCGACTCATCGCTTTCACGTGCGGTACGTCGATCGGGTCCCAATCGTATTTCAAATAATCGAAACCCCAGATGCCGTACTGCGTGGCATCGGCATCTATGAACGAATACTTGCCGAAACGCTTGGCGTCCTTGAGGTCTTTCGTCCAGGCACCGTCGGCATTATCACTGGATTCACCGGGATAACTGCCATAAGAGGAAATCCACGGTGTCGAATAAATTCCTGCTTTCAAGCCCAGCGCATGAATCTGGTCGCAAAGCGATTTCATATCGGGAAAACGTTCGTTGCCCTGCATGGCGTGGGTTTGCGGGTCACGTTTGCCCTGCCACGTATCATCAATGTTGACGTAGGTCCAGCCGTGATTCACCAGGCCCGACGAAACCATGGCATTCGCCGAGCGCATCACTTTGTCCGCGCTGACGGTCCACGCCCAGCAATTCCAACTATTCCATCCCATCGGCGGCGTGAGGGCGATTTTATCACCAACCACAATGCGAAATTTTTTGATCGCTTCACCCTTGTCATTTTTTGCGTGAAGAACCACGTCGTATTCCCCTCGCCTGGTGGGAGAGCCGGTGATTTGGCCATTGTCCGAATTCACTACCAGGCCATTCGGAAGATTATCCACGCTGAAAGTCATCGGACGGTCACCGGTCGCGGGAATGGTGTAGAGAAATGGCGAATGAAAGCGAACGCCAAAAACGGTCGGGCCATTAATGCGCGGCGTCGCTGGCGCTGGCGGGGTGCGGATGAAGGATGAATAATCCGGTGCATCGGCGGCAAAAATATTAAACGCCAAAAACAGCAGCGGGACAGTAAATCGCAGGTTCATATGCTGATTATTGGCGGGAAGCTCCAGCATCGCCAAGTCCCGAAAAAGCATTACACTGGGCGGGTGAAGAAAATTCTCATCGCCACGCGCAATGCGCATAAAGTCCAGGAAATCCGCGCCATTCTCGGCACGCAATTTCAATTCCTGACGCTGAATGACTTTCCCAATGCGCCGAAGGTGATCGAGGACAAGGACATCTTCGCCGGCAACGCGGCCAAAAAAGCCGAGGAGCTGGCCAAATGGGTCGCCGCCAAAGAAAACGCGCCTGATTTTGTTTTGGCGGATGATTCCGGATTGGAAGTGGATGCCTTGAACGGTGCCCCGGGTGTTCATTCCGCACGATTTGCGGCGATGGATGCCACAGAAAACGCGCCGGACGCGGACAATAATTCAAAGTTGCTCCGCCTGCTCAAAGATGTTCCGATAGAGAAACGCCAGGCGCGGTTTCGTTGCGTCATTGCGCTCACGCCAATAGCGCCCAAGAAAGTCGAGAACGCTTCGCCGGTCTGTTACGCGGAAGAGCCGGAGCAAACGCAATTATTCGATGGTACTTGCGAAGGAATAATTCTTTTCGAACCGCGTGGGAAAAATGGTTTCGGCTACGACCCCTTGTTTGTGCCGGAGTTTTTTGCCGAAACGTTTGCAGAACTGCTCGAGGACATAAAAAATAAAATCAGCCACCGCTCCAGGGCCTTGGAAAAGCTGAAGTTATTTTTTACGAACTACATCTGCGTAAAATGGATCCATTCGTTTCCGGATGAGCCGGTCTGGCTTTATAGCGAAATTGACGCCGACCGGCGGGAAATACGGAAAGTCGAAATTTTCGCTGATGGAAGGTATGGCTATGCTAGCATTATCGAATCGGGCGGGGAAACACGCCTTGGTGAGCTTCCGGTGCCTCCTTTAATTGAAATTGCAAATGATCCTCAATTTGAACCTGTCGAAATCACAAAGGAAAAATTCGAGGAAGTGTGGCAGAGGCGCAAGTTGGAATGAGGAACGTGACCCGTTAAAGGGTTAATCTGTCGCGGTAAAGTTACTTCAACAAACTCTCAATCTGCAGTTTCCTCCTCAACCGCCCATTATCCGCGCACATGCGCAGCCGTCCATCCGGCAAAGTCTTCAGATACATTTCGCCACCGGAACGTTCCACCATCAGGCCGCCGGCCGCGATGTCCCAGATATTAATCGTCCGCTCGATATAAATATCCAACCGCCCGCTGGCGACATAGGCCAATTCTAAAGCCGCCGAACCCATGATGCGGATTTTCTTGGCATGCCGCGCCAGGCGATTCAAATGCGGCAGGCTCTTTTCCAGATTTTCCGCGCTCTTGGAAAAACCCATGGCAATGACGGAATCACCCACCTTCGCCCGATTGCTGACGCGCACCGGCTTTCCGTTCAACTTGGTTTTGCCGCCGCGGATTACCGTCCAAATCTCATCCGTAAACGGATCATAAATGACGCCCACGACCGCGGAATAGGACGACGCGCCTTTCTGCTGCAAGGCAATCGAAACCGCCGCATGGGGCATCCCAAAAAAGTAGTTCACTGTGCCGTCAATCGGATCCACCACCCAGCGATATTCCGCATTGATATCCCCCGAACAACCTTCCTCACCCAGCAAAGGAACGCGCGGGAACGCCTTGCCCAAAATACGCTCGATGGTCTTCTGGCAGCGGACATCCAATTCCAATTTGATGTCATGCAGTTCAAAAACTTTTACGCGTTTGGGCGCGCGCCAGTTGTCCCGCATGATTTTGCCGGCCGCGCGCGCGGCATTGACGGCGGCCTTTTGAGCTGCAATTAAATTCACCGCGATGGTATGCCAGTAAAATTCCCCACGGTCGAGACGGAAGTATTGGCGAGCCGGGCAGACTAAGTGAGCTTCGCGGCTAGAATATCTATTTTTTCAATTTTTGGCGGCTCGGCCAATAAATCTTTCCACTTCGCCATTAGCGCCGCCGCAATGGGCCCGGACAGATGTGCGTCACGACCGGCGTCGTCCGCAAACGCATCAAAGATGCCAAAGGTGGAAGATCCCAGCCGCAGCGCAAACCAAACCGTCGTGCCTTGTTCCTGGTTGGCCAGCGGTAATGCGCTTTTCAGGAATTGTTCCACTTCACTTTCTTTGCCTGGTTTGGCTTTCAGGGTTGCCAATATCCCAACTCGTACTTCGTTTTTCATATTATTTTGATCGATGTTATTTTTTCCTCCCGGCGAACCCTCCAATGTACGCCCCAAAGGACAGTTGGCAATAGCTGATGACTTTGCGTTATCCATTAAGAAAACGCTCGCTTTTGGGCACCGTTGCGAAACATCATCCTGAAAACGGTGCAAATGGATTCAGCGCCCAAAATCCTGGCCATTCAATTCAAATATTTCGGCGACGCGGTGTTGATGACGCCGGCGTTGCGCGCCATTCATGAGCACTATCCCCAGGGCGAACTACATTTGCTCGTGCCTGAGGAAATTGCCCCGATTTTCCAACACGAACCGTGGCTGACGCGCGTCTGGCCGATGCCGCGCAAGCGCGGAACCGCGAGCCCGGGCCGGACCTGGCCCATCATCAGCCAGTTACGGAAGGAGCGCTTCGATAAATCGGTGGATTTTGCCAGCAATGATCGCGGGGCGATTACCAGTTTTCTCGTCGGCGCCAAAGAGCGGTTGGGCCGGTACGAAGAAAGTGGATTTTGGGGCCGGAAATTTTGTTACACTAAACGCGTCCCACGGGACGAAACATTCCCCCACGAATCCGCCCATCTGGCCCAGCTTTTGTCCGGCTGGGAGATCCCCATGCCTCGTAACCTGGAAGCGGAAATTCACGCCGACCCCGTGCTAGCCGGTGCCGCCAAAGAAATTCTGCCCGGCGAAAATACGGTTATTTGCCACGTCGCCTCCAGCCAACCTAAAAAAGAATGGCCGTTGGGGCATTGGGCGAAATTGCATCGCCTGGCCTCTGATGCCGGACGACACCTGGCCTTCACCACCGCGCGCGGCGAGCGCGAATTATCGCTCATGACCGAATTCAAGAAGCTTGCGCCGGAGGCTGTAATTTTGCCGCTCATTACTGAACTGCCACTCTTCCTGGCGGTATTGCAACGCGCGGCAGTTTTCGTTTCCGGCGATACCGGGCCGCTGCATTTCGCCGCCGGTCTGGGAGTTCCCACAATTTCATTGTTCGGCCCCAGCTCGCCGGCGCGTTGGGCACCCATCGGCGAACGTCATCAGGCTTTGGTGGGCATCGCATGCTCCTGCGATGGAAATTCCGCCGTATGCCAGCGCAACGATCATTGCCTGGCGGCTATTTCGCCCGAGCAGGTTTTGGCACTCTTAACATCCCACCTTCAATAACTTGTGAATAATTGATGTCCGGAATTGCTTGACGAAACCCGGCGCGAAGATGAACGTTTTGTCACAATTGGATAATCTCTTGTTATTTCTCGGTATTAATTATGGGGCTAGTTAACCGGATCCCCCGGCCTATTTTTTGGAAAGCAGAGGGATGTGTCCCCTCGCTGGAATCTTTAAACGGGGCGCGCGGGATCATATCAAAACAGAACGCAACGGCTGCCGTGGGTGGTGAAGCGCACTACCCATTAACGGTGGTCGAACTGGCCGATGGCAAAATCATTGGCAACCTGCGGATGGCAGTGATGGCCGGCGACGTAGTGATTGGAGGCATACAGAGCCTGCATGAGAGCCCTGAACCCTGCAATCATTACCTCATGAAACCCCGCCGGCGTTGCCGTTTTTTAAAATACCGGCGCGGCAGAGCATTACTTTTGGGAAGCGGCGCCGGGGAAAATTACTATCATTGGATGATGGAAAGCATCCCGCGCTGGAGGATTCTGCAGGCCGCCAATTATACCGAATACGATCACGTTCTATTGCCGGGGCCGGTTTCACCGTTTGAAGATGAAGTTTTAGACTTGCTGGAAATACCACGAGCCCGGCGTTTGCGTTGTTCAAAAAACTTTGTTCATCAGTTTGAACGCCTCGTTGTGCCGGCAATGCCCTTTCCGCTCCGGAAAGCTCCCGTGTGGGTTTGCGCGTGGTTGCGTTCACTTTTCCCTCACCGGGGTTCCGGACCAGAAAAAATCTTTATTTCCAGGGGCGGATTGTCGCGGCGATTGCTGGTCAACGAAGCCGAACTGTCCGCCCAACTGCAAAGGGAAGGTTTCGTTGCAATCCAGCCGGAACTTTGTTCCGTTGCCGAGCAGGCGAAGTTGTTTGGATCAGCCAAATGTGTGGTGGCTTCGCATGGCGCGGGATTGGTCAATATGGTTTTCGCCCCGGCCAACGCGTTAATGGTGGAGCTGTTCCATCCAGACTACATTCGCCCGACTTACCAGAACATGGCTGCGTCCGCCGGTCTGCGTCACGCCGCCGTTACCGGACGGCGCCTGGACAAAAAGGAAACAAACGGGAAAAACCTTTCCGAGTATAAATCCGAATTTGAAATTGATATTCCTGAAGTCCTGCGCACCATCAAAGAAAATAATCTCACGTAAGAAAATCGCCTTACTAACCGTAACCTCATTTTAGTCTCTTCCCTTTTCGGCTTGTCGTATTGGCCAAACGACTAATTGCTCGCCTTGCCCGTTTGCTAACGGCATATTTGCCGTACATTCATGGTCGAATTTTTGTTTAAGATTTGGGGCCTCGCCAGAAATTATCGGTCGCGGTTGTTCCTGGGCGTCCTCGCCGGCATCCTGAACGGCTTGATGCCCGCGCTGTTCATCGGAACAATCATGTTTGTTTACGAGGCTGTGTTTGGAGCATCCGGGTCCGAATCGCAAATGAGCAAGCTGCCCCAGTTCGCGCAAAATTGGTTTAACGAGATTCGCCAGGCGCTGGAAACAGACGTGAAGTCGCACCCCTGGGCCATAGTGATGCTCGTCGCCGCTGTCCCGGTTATCATGTTTTTGCGGGGATTGTTTGGTTTCCTGAATGTCTATTGCCTGCAATGGGTAGCCAGCCGCTCCATTGCGGACTTGCGCACCCGCCTGTTCCGCCATCTGCTGGATTTGTCTGCCAGCTTTTACAACCAGACATCGTCCGGCCAGCTCATTTCACGGGTTGTTAATGATACCGCCGCTCTGCAAGTCATTTTGAGCAACTCCACCGCGGTCATTGTGCGCGACCCCGTCACGCTCATTTCCACCATCGGCTATCTCTTATGGATACAGCCAAAACTGACACTCATCACCGTCGTCCTGCTCCCGGCTTGCCTCATCCCCATTATCATCTTCAATAAGAAAATCCGCCGTTCCAGCAAAGAAATGCAGGCGCGCTCCGCCGACCTGACCCAGATCATGACCGAAGCCTTCACCGGCTATCGCATCGTCAAAGCTTATAATCTCGAGGACATCGTCACCAATGACTTTCGCAACACCACCAGGGGAACCGTCGGCCACTACATGCGCATCGTGCGGGCCAGCAATATCACCGGCCCTTCCATCGAATTTTTCGGCTCCTGCGGCGTGGCGTTGTTGCTGGCGTACGTCGTTTATGAGCACCTGCAAATTGTTAATTTCATCGGCCTGATCGCCAGCGTTTTCTTCATGTACGCGCCGATCAAAAACCTGAACATGTTGTACACCTACCTCACCTCGGGCCGCGCCGCCAGCGAACGCATTTTTGAACTCCTCGCGACGCCCAATACCGTCCCGGAACCGGCCCAGCCAAAAACGCTCAACGCTGCCAATGCCGACATCACTTTCGAAAATGTGGGTTTCAGCTATGGCGAAAAAACCGTGCTGCAGAACGTCAACCTCACCATTAAGTCAGGCCGGCTGGTCGCGCTTGTGGGTGCCAGCGGTTCGGGTAAGACTACCCTGGCCAATTTGCTCCTGCGTTTTTACGATCCCAAACAAGGCGTTATCCGCATTGGCGGAATGGATATCCGGGATATCACCACGCGTGATTTGCGCAATCAAATTGCGGTCGTCTCGCAGGAAGTTATTTTGTTCAACGAAACGATTCGACGGAACATCGAGCTGGGACGGCCCGGCGCTACTAACGAAGAAATCATCGCCGCCGCCCGCCATGCCCATGCCTACGACTTCATCATGGAAAAACCGCAAGGCTTTGATACCCGCATTGGCGAAAAAGGAATTATGCTTTCCGGCGGCCAGCGCCAGCGCATCGCCATCGCCCGCGCCGTCCTCCGTAACGCGCCTATCCTGATCCTCGACGAAGCCACCAGCGCTCTGGACAACGAATCAGAGCGCATCGTGCAGGCCGCGCTCGATGAATTGATGAAAGAACGAACCACCCTGTGCATCGCTCACCGACTCTCGACCATCCTGCATGCGGATTTAATCGTGGTTTTTGACCAGGGCCGCATCGTCGAAACCGGAACGCACACAGAACTCATCCAGCGCGGCGGCATTTATCAAAAACTCTACATGCTTTCCGAAGGCGGCCGCCTCCCCTAAGAGTTTAGCGCGTCTGAAGAAATGCCGTAGCATCGGCAGCGAGGAATTTTGGCTATTGGCGAGGCCTGAGCGAAGGAGCATGCCGCAAGCGGCCTGTGACTGAGCGAAAACGAAGCCAAAAGGACCGCTGCCTTATTCGCCAATAAAATGAAGCGCCACGTGCCGGGTATGGCCGTGGTGCCGGTGTTCCCACAAAAAGATTCCCTGCCAGGTGCCCAGCGTCATTTCGCCGTTGCGAACGGGAATACTCAGGTTGACCGTTGTCAACGCCGTGCGCACATGCGCCGGCATATCGTCCGCGCCTTCCATCGTATGCTCAAAAATGGCATCGCCGTCGGGAACGAGCCGTTCGAAAAAACGCTCAAAGTCCCGCTGCACGTCCGGGCTGGCATTTTCCTGGATCAAAAGCGAGGCCGACGTATGCTTCAAATGAATCGTCAGTAATCCTTCGCGAAATTTGTTTGCCCCAATCCACTTTTCCACCTCGCGAGTGAAATTATAAAGTCCCCGGCCCCGTGTAGAAACGGCGAGTTCGTGGGATAATTGGCGGAACATCTGGCAGGCTTACTCCGAGTTGGCTGCCCGGTCCTGGTCGAGCATTCTTTGCAGGTCGGGGCTCGGCGGGACGCCCGCCGCCAGGGCTTTTTCATAATGCCACCGCGCCAGCTCCACCATGGGCGGGCGGGCGGTCAGGTAGAAGATCGTCAGATTTTTATGGGCATCACCGTAATCCGGGTCAATCTGGATGGCCTTGCGGAACGCCGTTTCCGCCTGGCTGCGCAGGCCTTTTTCCGCCAGCGCCACGCCCAGGAAATTTTCAATCTGCGCATTCTTCGGGTCGAGCTTGGCCGCGTGTTCGAGGGCGTCCAGTGATCCGTCATAGTCCCCTTCGGCAAATTTAACGCGTCCCAGGACAGTCAGGTCAAAGGAATCATTAGGTGATTGGGCCACGGCCGCCTGGATATGTTTGTCCGCATCAGGAATTTTATTCTGTTCCAATTCGATGGATGCCAGGTTGGCCAGGGCCACCGGGTTATTGGCATCGCGCTGCAGAACCTTTTGGTAATCGTCCGCCGCCTTGTCGTACTCACGATTCGTATAATAATTTTGCGCCTCAGCTACGAGCACGGCATTGCCGCCGGAAATTTTGTGGCCGGATTTTTTGCTGGTGTCCGGTCCGCCCGTCATCGGTCCCGGCTGGAACAACGCCAGTTCCTGCGGGGTATAAGGAACCGCCTCAG
>DATJXK010000190.1:0-11153 GCA_035500235.1 Pseudomonadales bacterium
ATCCAGTGTGCCCGGGCCGGTGATACGCAAATGGTCACAATGATCCGCATTCACCAGTGCGGGAATCCAGTCAACAAACTGCCCTTCGATGCGTGTTTTCATCTTCGGGAAATCGGCGATGTTAGTGGAACCTTTGAGCACGGCCCCTTTAGCGAAATAAAGGTCCACGCCGGGTTTCAGGAAGAGCGCGCCGCTAAGGAAAACGCCTTTGGGAAGAACGAGCGTGCCGCCGCCGTTGGCCGCCAGATGATCAATCGCTGCCTGGATGGACTTGGTATTCAACGTCGTGCCATTACCGACCGCTCCATAATCCGTCACCGACAGGCGGGCAGATGAGGTTTCGGGCTTGAGGGCATCGCTTCCTACATTGGTACACGCCGGGACCGTTAACATGAGCAAAATCAAAGAGATTCCGGGCGCAAGGGCAGTGCGCGATAAAAACCATTTGAGAAAATGCGTCATGACTTGGTACTAATTTGGACGATTTACCTCGATCGCACAATCGTCACAAATGGCGATGCCTCATCCACGGTTGATTCCATAAAACCCTTGCCATGGGCTGTCCCGGGACTAGACTCCCCGTTACCACCTCGAACAATGCAAATGAAAGACCCCATTATGAATATAAAATTAATCCTTAGTGCAGTCGTTGTGTTTACCGGTTCGCTCGCCATCACCCAGGCCGGTCCCTCGGATGATGTGGCGGCTGCCGCCAAGAAGCTCGGCGGTGAATCCAGCTATAGCTGGCATACGACCGTGGTTGTTCCGGAAGATTCCCAATTTAAACCAGGTCCCACAGACGGCAAAACTGCCGATAGCCTGACTTATGTCAGAATGAGTCTCCGCGATAATACGATGGAGATTTACATGAAAGGCACCAACGCAGTGCTTTCCAATCCCGATGGCGGCTGGCAAACACTGGCGGACCTGGCCAATGACGGCCAGGGTCCGGGCCGTTTTATGGTGGGCATGATTCATAATTTCCAGCCGCCCGCCACGCAGGCCGCTGATCTGGCCGCCGGAGTGAAAGATCTCCAGGAAACGAATGGCGCCTATGCGGGTGAACTGACACCTGATGCCGCCAAGAAAGCGCTTTCGTTTGGCCGGCGCAACAGCGCTTCGAATGCCTCAGGCACGGCGCAGTTCTGGATCTCCAATGGTGAACTGACGAAGTATGAATTCCATGTTAAAGGCACGATAAGTTTCGGCGGCAATGACCGGGAAATCGACCGTGATACCACGGTGGAAATCAAGGACATCGGCTCAACGAAGATTGAGATACCTGATGATGCCAAGAAATTGATGCAGTAAGCCGGAACACGAGAAAAGGCGGAAGATATCTGGCGGGCCGGCAATGCGCAGGCTCGCCAGTTTCTTTGTTTCCCCATATTGCACATTGCTTTTTCACAGTTTTTTGGTTAAGCTGGCAGCGTGAAATTTTTGACGCGGCAGGAACAGTTGTTTCTGGGAGTCGTTTTGGGATTATTGATTATTGGCTGGAGCGTGAAATGGTACCGGACGGCGCATCCGGCAGAAACGCCAGCCACCATCGCCGCCGAACACGCAAAATAATATGCAGGAAGTTGATTTTGACCACGAAGTGGAAAAGATTCTCGCAAAAGACTCGCGTTATTCACGCGAGGGGTATCAATTCGTCCGCGACGGGCTGGACTTTACCCGGAAGATCGTGAACCGCGAAAACCCGGGCCTCGAACGGAAACATGTGAGCGGACAGGAAATGCTCGATGGCATCCGCCAGCTTGCTCTCCAGCAGTTTGGCCCGATGGCCACAACGGTTTTAGCGGAATGGGGCATCACGCGCTCTTCGGACTTCGGCGAAATCGTCTATAACATGATTGAAATCGGCCTGTTTGCCAAAACCGATAAAGACAGCCGAGAGCACTTTGAGAATGGCTATGACTTTGATACCGCCTTTCGCAAGCCTTATTTACCCCAAAGCAAGCTGGAAGCGGAGAAAAAGCCCATCGCCAAACTGGACTAGCGTGTCCTGCAAGTGCAGTCGAATGTCTCAAAAGGAGTATTTTGGCCTCGCCATCCGGCTGCTAAATTAGCAGCATGATTCAGAAAGCGCACGGCCCGGTCTCTGAAGTTTCCACGTTCGCGAGCATAACCATAACCGTTTCGTGGCTGCGAACGAAGGCTGTGACAGTGACAATGATTTCATTGACGCGAAGTGAATCTCCCGGAACATGACACTATGAGCGGTAGCGCGTCCAACTTTTCCTATCGAGTGCGATGAAGACAATCCTGGTTTTATCCCCCCATCCTGATTTCGTGGAGACGATTCGTGCCGCGTTGAATGCCGATGAATACCGAGTCGTTCACCGGGCGGATGTAGATGAATCCGAACCGCTGCTGGTGCATGGGATTGCTAATGTGTGCATTGTGGATATTGATTTGATGGAGATGCAGGGGGTTTGGATTATTGAACGCCTGCGCCGGCGCAACGCCAAATGCCCGATCATCGTGTACACGGCGTCCACGGCATCTGATTGGGAGGAAGAAGCATTTTTGCAGGGGGTCACGCATATCCTGACGATGCCGGTGCGGCCACGGTTGCTCAATTCATTGCTCGATCGTTTGTTTTTACAGCCAAAGCAACAAAATGGAATGCCGCCGCGCCCTACGTTATCCGTACAACCGCCGCAAATGGGCCGCATGATGGAAGCGCCGGCAGGGCGATTCGGAAACATGACACAAACGCTGGATGTGCTGAGAGATTTTTCATCCATCCTGACGCATTCGCTTAATGCGGAAGCGATGCTCAGGCAATTCCTTTCGTTCCTGCGCGATATTTTGAGTATCAATCGCGCGGCCATCTTCCTGAATCGTCCGGTAACACCGTCGCCGGCGGAAGAATCATCCTCAGAAAGCGGCCGGCGATTGCGGGTGGCAGCGGCAATTGGGCTTTCATCGGGATTGCTGGAGAATTTTGAGCTGTCGGTGGATGCGGGCATCGGCGGCCAACTGGCGCGATTGGGACGGATTTTACGCCGGGACAGCGACGAAACGCGGCTGGATGCAGAATCGCAAAAAGAATTTGAGTTGCTGGGCGCACAGGTAGCGGTGCCGATTTTCGACCGCGAAGCGATGGTAGGCGTGGCGGTTTTTGACGGGCGCGTGACGGGCGAATCGCTGGTGAATGCGGAATTGGAAATGATTTTCCATTTGCTCCAGCAAGTGGGCCTGGCCTTGCGCAATATCTGGCTGCATGACCAGGTGGCGGATAACAACGAAATGATGGCGGATGTGCTGCGCGAATTGAACAGCGCATGCATCGTGGTGGGACGGGACTTGAAGGTGTTGCATGCGAACAAAGCGGCGCGGCGGCATTTCGGGCGCAAGAGCAAACGCACGGACATCCTGGAATTCAGCGATTTGCCGCAGGAACTGGGAGCGAAAATTTACCAGGTGCTGAAATCCGGCGCGGCCATGGGCCCGTACCGTTACGAGCCGGAAAGTTCGCCGGGAACGGTTTACAACGTCAGCGTGGTGCCGTTCCAACGCGGCAATTCCACCGTGCCGGTCTCGGCGTTGTTCACGGCGGAAGACATCACGCAAACCGAGCAATTACGGCGGCTGGAAGTGGAAGCGGCGAACCTGCGGCTGATCAAATCCATGGCCGACCGGCTGGCGCATGAAATTGGCAATGCCATGGTGCCGCTTTCGACGCACCAGCAATTATTGGGGGAAAAGTATAACGATAAAGATTTTCGCAAATCGCTCAATCAGGCGCTCGCCGACGGCGTGAAGCGCGTGACGCGTTTGCTCAATCAAATGCGCTTCCTGGCGCGCGATGAACGTTCGGAACCGGCAGCGTTTCCGATTGAATCGCTGCTGGAAGAATCCTACCAGGAGGCGCGCAAGCATTTGCCGGCGGAAAATTCGCAGTTGGAATTTGAAGCCGCGGAGGGAAATAAACCGATCATGATCAAAGGCGACCGCACGTCGCTCAAGCATGCGTTCGCCGAAATCATGCTCAACGCACTCCAGGCCAATTTAAAAGAGCCCAAGGTGCGCGCGCGAGTGCAAATCGTTTCAGACAAGCTGAATACGCAGAATTTGCAAATCGAGATCGAAGACAACGGCGAGGGCTTCACGCCGGAATCAGCGCAAAAAGCGCCGGCACCGTTTTACACGACACGGAATGTCGGATTGGGGCTGGGCCTGACGGTCAGTCGAAAAACCATCGGCTCACACCGCGGACGGCTGGAAATTCCCGCGCCGCGCGCCGGCGCGCATGGAGTGGTCCGCATTTTGCTTCCTGTGGATGCGCCGTCACCACCGGCGTGAATTATTTGAAACCAAAAAAAATTTGTTTTCATGATTCACCCTTGACGGCTTTCTCGAAACGGCGGATATTTCGAGACGTTTCGTATAAGCAACTTGAGCAGTATGGCAAAATCGAAGGTTTCTAAAATAGCGGCCGAGCCGGCGCACGAAAAAAAACCATTGGAGGCAGCAGCGGAACACGATTCCACCACGGCTGCCAATGGTGCGCCCCGTACCCTGGCTGATAAGATCAAGGAACTTGTCCGTCTCGCGCGCGAGCAGGGTCGCCTGACTTACAATGACATTGACGAAATCCTCTCCGATAGCGCCAGCCCGGAGGACATGGATGAGGTTTTTGCGAAACTCCGTTCGCTGGATGTCGAAGTCGTGGACCAGGCGGACGTCGACCGCGTCAAAGCCCCCGATACGGAAGAGGAAAGCAGCCGCATTGACGCGCTGGATGATCCCGTCCGGATTTATTTGAACCAAATGGGGCAGGTCCCCCTGCTGACGCGCCAGCAGGAAATCGAAATTTCACAGCGTATCGAATCGGCGGAAGATGAAATTCACAAAATTATTTATAGCCTCGGTTTTGTGGCCAAAGAGCATATCGCCATTGCCGAGCGGCTGTTGTCCGACCCGCCGCGCGATCGTTTTGACCGGGTGGTTTTGGATCCGGTAGCCGAGGAGCGTGAAGCGTATCTGAAGCGGTTGCGCAAGCTGGCGGTCAAAGTCAAGGAACTGGACACTGAAGCGGACAATGAATTTATCGCCTGGCGCGACCGTCATTTTAACCACGGCGAAGGAGAATCGAAGTTCAAGAAACTGGACGGCAAATTGCAGAAACTGTTTGCGGATTTCAGCTTCAAACGGATGGTGGTCGAGGAGATGGCGCTAGTGGCGGAAAATATCCACGAAAAAATCCAGTACAGTTTGCGGGCGCTCGTGGAAACGGGTTCGCAACGCGAGTCCAGCGCGCAACAGCACTTAATCGAGGCGGAAAAACAAAAAATCAAAGCGCTGGAGGAATTTGTCCGGATGCCGCACCAGGATTTCCTGACTGCCTTCAATCGTCTCCGCGAATTTTCCACCAAAGCGCTCCAGGGCAAAACGGAGATGGTGGAGGCGAATTTGCGCCTCGTCATCGCCATCGCCAAAAAATACACCAACCGCGGGCTGTCATTCCTGGATTTGATCCAGGAAGGCAACATTGGTTTGATGAAGGCGGTGGAAAAATTTGAGTATCGCCGCGGCTATAAATTTTCCACGTATTCTTCATGGTGGATTCGCCAGGCCATCACTCGCGCGATTGCCGACCAGGGCCGCACCATCCGCATCCCGGTGCACATGATTGACGTCATCAATAAGCTGATGCGCTCGCAGAAACGGTTGTTGCAGGATTTTGGGCGCGAACCTTCCCCGGATGAAATCGCCGAGGACATGCAGATGCCGGTGGAACGGGTGCGGGCGATTTTGAAAATGGCCCAGCAGCCGATTTCTCTCAGCTCGCCCGTGGGCGACGGCGAGGACGCGAACGTGGGCGACTTCATCGAAGACAAAGGCGCTGGCGACCCGCTCGACCTGACCAGCTTCAGCCTGCTGAAGGACAAATTGGGTGACGTGCTTTGCAGCTTGAGCGAGCGCGAACAAAAAGTTTTGGAGCTGCGCTTCGGCCTGGGTGACGGCGATGCCCGAACGCTCGATGAAATTGGCCGGCAATTCCAAGTGACGCGCGAGCGCATCCGGCAGATTGAGGCAAAAGCGCTCCGCAAGATGCGGCATCCCACGCGCATCCGCCAGTTGCACGGCTTCCTCGAAATCAAGAAGATGGACGTGGATTAAGCATCCTGCCCGTTACCATCCATATTAAACCGCTTTGCGCGCGGCCTTTTTTGCGCTAGATATTGGCCGTCTAAATGACGACTGCGAATAAGATTACCATTTTGCGGATCCTGCTGATTCCGTTCTTCGTCGTTGAAACCATTTATTACGTTCGCACGGGCAATGAGGTTCACTGGCTGCTGGCAGTTCTTTTATTTGCGATCACCGCCATTTCCGATGCGGTGGATGGCTATATCGCCCGGAATTACAAACAAATCAGCGAACTGGGAAAAATTTTAGATCCACTCGCGGACAAATTGCTGCTGGTCTCGGGCGTCGTCCTTCTAAGCTTCAATAACGAGCCGTACCTCCACCAAATTCCACTTTGGCTGACGGGAATGATCATCGGGCGCGATTTGCTATTAGGCATGGCCGCGATTGTCATCCATTTTGTCGTGGGCAAAATTATCGTACGTCCACGGGTCACGGGAAAGATTGCGACCGTGTTCCAAATGCTGGTCGTAATCTGGACGCTGCTGCGCTGGGATTTGATTTTTCACGGAACGCTTTTGAATATATGGATTTATGGCGCGGGCATCTTCACCGGCGTTTCCTTCATCCAGTATGTCTTTGACGGGATGAAGCAAATGAGCGCGCATCCCTCGAGCTCGGCCACGGAAAAAAACCTTTCCGACGGAAACGGATAATTTTATTTTCAACTAACCAAACCAGCCTAATATGTTATTCAACTTTATGTCAAAGGAACTGAAGCTCAAGGAAGGCGATCCGGCCCCGGATTTTTCGGCAGCGACGAATGGCGGCGGCACGGCTTCGCTGTCCGATTTCAAAGGCCAAAACGTCATTCTCTATTTTTATCCGCGAGACGATACGCCGGGCTGCACCAAGGAAGCCTGTGGTTTCCGCGATCACTTTGCCAAATTCAAAGAGCGGGGCGCGGTGGTCCTGGGCGTCAGCACGGACTCGGCAAAATCGCACGAGAAGTTCGTGGAAAAATTCAAGTTGCCGTTTCCCTTGCTGGCCGATGAAGACAAAAAAATCGTCCAGGCCTACGGCGTTTGGGGCGAGAAAAGTTTTATGGGCCGGAAATACACCGGTACCCTGCGCGTGACGTTTCTAATCGGCGGTGACGGACGCATCCGAAAAATCTGGCCGAAGGTAAAGCCGGATGAACACGCGGAAGAAATTCTCGCGGTACTCTAAGACCCAAACTTTCCTGCCTGGAGAAACTGGAGCGTCAGCCGGATGGCCTCGTCATTGAACATGATGAAGGAATGCGTCGCGTGAATGACCCGGAAATCGCTCATACCTGGCAGTTTGGCCCGGGTCACGGAAACCTTCCCATCGTTGCGTCCGGGGAGAAAAAACAGGCTGTTAATCCAATTGATAGAGCGGTCACCGGCAATAACTCCAACCGGGAAACGCGCCGGGCCGATTTGATTGGGCAAAGAGTTTTTGTCCGTGCCCAGTTCCTCTCCTGCCGGGCCGTTGATCCATTTGTAAAGCGAAAGCCCTTTCAATTTCTCCGCGACTTCACTGCCTTCATTGGGCGGGGCGAGCATGACGACGCGGCCCAATTCCGGCATCGCGTGGCGCGCCAGGTAACTGCGCACTAAAATGCCGCCCATCGAGTGGGTGACGAAATCAATTTTCGTCGCCCCGTTTGCCCGGCAGACGGCGATGGCTTTGCCAACGGCGTTATCAGCCAGCACTTCAATGGGCGCGGTGCGCGACGGATAATCCACATTCCAAACGGTGTAGCCGGCTTGCGCCAGGGCATGCTGCAATTTCGTCATGGAACGGCTGGTGCGGCAGAGGCCGTGCAGAAGGATGACATTTTCCCCGGACCGGGCACGGCCGGCAATAGTCGCGGCTTCGGCTCGAGGAGTCAGTGGCGAAATTTCAACAGCAGCCATAGTCACCGTGATTAAAAATGCGCGCGCCAGGTTCATTTTGTCCTCGCACCGTTTAAACTAACAGAACCCGACCGCCAGGCGGGCATTCAAAAAATCAATGTGGCAGAAAAAAGTTCAATCTTCCCGCTTGACATACATTTATCCTCTATGTATCGTGCTTCTATGATTCGCAAAGAACTCGTCGCCGCCTCGGCGGAGCCGTTGATTTTATCGCTGCTTTCCAAGGGCGAAAGTTACGGTTACGCCATCATCCAGGAAGTCAAAGAGCGCTCCGGCGGCAAGCTCCAGTGGACGGATGGCATGCTTTACCCGGTGCTCCACCGCATGGAACGCCGCGGCCTGCTCAAATCACGCTGGGGCGAGAGCGAGACCGGTCGCAAGCGAAAGTATTATTCCATCAAAAAAGACGGTAAAACGGCCATGGTTAAACATCACGAACAGTGGTCGCTGATTCATTCTGTTTTGGCCGGATTGAAAAAGGAACAGTATGTTTAACTTCGAACAATCCATCGTAGAATGGCGCAAGCAAATGCTGGCCACAGGAATTAAAGGACTCCCGCTGGAGGAATTGGAAAGTCATTTGCGCGAGGAGTTGGATTTGCAAATGCACGCGGGATTAGATGCGCCTCTCGCGTTTGCTATGGCTGTTAAACAAATCGGCAAGGTCGGGAAAATTAAAGCCGAATTTAGTAAAATCGCTCCGGACCATTGGAACTATTCACTGGCACGGATGGCGTGGGGCTTATTTCTCATATCCTTTTTTCTGCCCGCGTATGCCGGCGGCAGAGGATGGCAATGCGCCGGGCTATCCATCACGGCGCTGTCATGGTATTGGGCTGACTTTCCGCGCGGTAGCTGGGGCTCCATTTTTCTGTTTTCATTGACCCTGGCAAATCTCGTCATGCTGGCCTCACCCTTTTTGCTGGTGGGCTTTGGCCAAAAACCCCGGGCGCTTAAATGGCCGCGCTTCCTGATTTTAGGGGCCGGTGTATTGGTATGGTCTTATGTTGGTGAGTTGATTATCCACGATGCTCATGATCTGGAAATTGGCTGTTATGCCTGGGGCCTGTCTTTTCTTCTCCTTTATTTTTCAACATGGATGCTTCGCGCTCCCAAAAGCCTTGGAGCTCAATATGTTTAACCCCGAACAGTCCATCGCGGAGTGGCGCCGGCAAATGCTGGCTGCGGGAATAAAATCGCCCGTGCCGTTGGAAGAATTGGAAAGTCATTTGCGTGAGGAATTTGACCGGTTAACCAAATCCGGCCTGGCGGCTCCCGATGCTTTTGAAGCCGCCGTCCAACAGATCGGCAATGCCGTCCTTCTGAAAAAAGAATTTAAAAAGGCCAATGCCATTTCCACCTGGCTGGAACGGTTGATGATAGGCATCTCGCTCGTCTTTTTTGCGCTGATTGTGTTCCTCTGCGGAGCCACAGTCATGATGTGTTTCACCAGCATGGTTGACCGCGTCGTGGCCGTCACCTCCATGATTTGCACCGTTGCCGTTGCTTATGGCTGGGCGTACGCCGTCCCGTTTCTGCCGGTATTTTCGAGTGGATTCAAAAGACTCGCGATTGGGCTTGGCTGTCTGGCCGGTGGCTTCATCGCCTCCGCGCTGTATTGCGATGTCATCCTGCCCCGCTTTGCCGATACCCAAAATGGCCATCCACCAGCGTCAGTTTTTTGGGCGGCTTTTATCATTGCAGTTTTTAGCTGCGCCGGCATTGGGCTATGCCTGAGTGAAAAAGACCGCCAGGCCATGGGCATGAGAAACCGTAAGATTAAAAGCCATGTTTGACCTCGAAAAATCCATTACGGAGTGGCGAAAGCAAATGCGGGCGGCAAAAATCAAAACAGGCGAGCTCGACGAATTGGAAAGCCACTTGCGTGAGGAACTGGATTTACAAGAACACGCGGGTTTAAGCCCGGAATTCGCCTTTGATATTGCCGTGGAGCAAGTCGGCAAGGCGCCATCCATCAAAACAGAGTTCCAAAAAATAGAAAGGAATAGTATGAAAATAACATTTATATTATTAGGAATCTTCGCCGTATTAGTTGGCATGGCCCTGGTTCTGCCCGCCATGGCATGGTACCGCGTTCATGGAGCCATGCCGTCGGATATCCTGGTGGATCTCCTGATCGGCGCCGCCATCGTGGTGAGTGGATTGAGCACCACTGTTTACAGCCTCAAAAAACGCAAAGCTTCATAGAATGGAGCCGTGCTCGAAACAGCAAACAACATTGCCCACCCTCTTCTTCTGCGGCAAACTTCGGCATTAAAATTTTTAGACTTTTATCCGTTTTGCTTGTCCTCGCGGCGGCGCTAAATAATCCATCGCGCGTGCACGCGGCCCAAAGCGAATGGGTTTATCTCAATGCCAGCAATCGCCTCGAATATAAAACGTTGCCGCAAGGCGATCTCATAATGGATTTTTCTTACGCCGGTTACAGTGGCGGCGGCGTGGCCATTCCCGGGGTGCCGGCAGTCATCACCGTGTCTTCCTCAGGCGGCGATGACACGACGAATATCCAAAATGCGATTGATGCGGCCTCCCAAATGCCTTTGACCAACGGGTTTCGCGGCGCGGTTTTGCTCAATAAAGGAATTTTCTATTGCAGCGGGACATTGCACTTCAAAACGAGCGGCGTTGTATTGCGCGGTTATGGCACGGGCGTCCCCGGGACCATGATTCGAATGACCACTGAGCCGCACCTTTGTGTTTCAGTCGAAGGAACGGCCCCGGAAGAAAGCCGCGAGCACATTGCGATTACAGACAAATACGTGCCTTCGGGTGCGATGTCTTTCCATGTCGCCGATGCTTCGAGCTTCAAGCCCGGCGATGCCATTTTTATTTTCCGTCCGGCAACGCCCGCGTGGGTGGCGTTTATGGGCATGAACGACCTCGTGCGCAGCGGCAAAAAGGAACATTGGGTAGGCGATACTATCACCCGGCGCACGGTAGCGGCGGTTTCGGGAAACACGATTACCTTGGACGTTCCGTTAAGTGATTCATTTGATTCGCAATATCTCAACCCGCCCGGCGCGTGGGTAGTTCATAGCTCCATTTCCGGCTGGATCCATCACGTGGGCGTGGAAAATCTTCGCA
>DATJXK010000191.1:0-10882 GCA_035500235.1 Pseudomonadales bacterium
CACGCGAGCCGCCGTCCGGACCCAGATCGATAATCCAGTCCGCAGTTTTAATGACGTCAAGATTGTGCTCGATGATGAGCAGCGTATTGCCGGATTCGCGTAATTTGAACAACACCTCAAGCAATTTGGCCACGTCATGAAAATGCAGGCCGGTGGTTGGTTCATCAAGGATATAGAGGGTCTTGCCCGTAGCTTTGCGACACAGTTCCGTGGCCAGCTTCACGCGCTGGGCTTCGCCGCCGCTCAAGGTCGTGGCCTGCTGGCCCAGATGAATATAACCAAGGCCGACTTCGGCCAGGGTCAACAACGGGTCATAAATCTTCGGCACCGCGCGAAAGAAATCCACGCCTTCATCCACTGTCATATCCAAAACGTCGGCGATGTTTTTTCCTTTATAGGAAATCTCCAGCGTCTCACGATTGTAACGCTTGCCACCGCATGCTTCGCACGTCACATAAACCGCCGGCAGGAAATTCATTTCGATTTTCAGGACGCCGTCGCCTTCGCATTTCTCGCAGCGGCCGCCTTTGACGTTGAAACTGAACCGGCCCGGCTCGTAACCGCGCACCTTGGCCGCCGGCAATCGCGCGAACAAATCACGAATATGATTGAACATGCCGGTGTAGGTGGCCGGGTTGCTGCGGGGGGTACGGCCAATGGGCGTCTGGTCAATCACGATGACCTTGTCCAGGTTTTCGTATCCTTTCAAATTGCGATGTTCGCCGGGAATCTCTTTGGAGCCGTAAAATTTACGGAACAAGGCCCGCTGCAAAATATCGTTCACCAGCGTACTCTTGCCCGAACCGCTCACGCCGGTCACGCAGGTCAGCGTTCCCAACGGAATACGGACATCAATGTTTTGTAAATTATTTTCCTTCGCGCCGATGATTTCAACCCAACCTTTTTCTTCAGACGGCGCATTTCGCTTTTTAGGAACAGGAATGTTCAGTTCACCAGTCAGATATTTTGCCGTAAGCGAACTCTTATTCGCCAAAATTTCCGCATACGTTCCGGCAGCAACCAGTTCGCCGCCATGGACACCAGCGCCCGGCCCCAAATCTAAAATGTAATCCGCATGGCAGATGGTATCTGCGTCATGCTCGACCACGAGGACGGTATTTCCCAGGTCGCGCAGGCCTTTGAGCGTCGCCAGGAGGCGGTCATTATCGCGCTGGTGCAGGCCGATACTCGGCTCGTCCAGGACGTAAAGCACGCCCACCAGCGCCGCGCCGATTTGCGTCGCCAGCCGAATGCGCTGTGCTTCACCACCGCTCAGTGTGCCGCTCTCGCGGTCGAGGGTGAGATAACCTAAGCCAACGTTCTTCAGGAACCCGAGTCGCGCGCGAATTTCTTTAATGACTTCGGCGGCGATTTTTTGCTGGAACTCGGAGAGTTTCAACGTGGCAAAAAATTCATCCGCCCTCTCTACAGACAGGGCGCAGATGTCCATGATGGAAAGCCCCGGTATTAAGACCGAGCGCTTGCCCGGCCTGGGCGCGCCATTTACGTGAAAACCATCGTTCGTCAAGGTGACGGCCAGGATTTCCGGTTTGAGCCGTTTGCCTTTGCAGGCGTCGCAAAATTGCGGGCTCATGTATTGCTTGAGCCGATTGCGGACAAACTCGCTTTCACTTTCGGTGGCCAGGCGTTCAAGATTTGGCAGCACCCCTTCAAATGGCCGGGTAATGGTGTTTACCTTGCCTGCGCGCCAAAATGAAAAATCAATATCCTCTTCGCCCGACCCATTCATCAGGACATTCTTAAACGTGTCCGGCAGGTCTTTGTACGGCGTTTCCAGGCTGACGCCGGAATGAGCAGCAACGGAACGCAGAAGCGCCTTGTAATAGATGTTCATGCGCTTGCCGGAACGACGCCAGGGCTGGATGGCTTTTTCGAGCGGTTCCTCCGCGTTAGGCACGACGAAATGCTCGTCAAAAACCATCTTTTGGCCGAGGCCATGGCAAACCGGGCACGCGCCGGCAGGTGCGTTAAACGAAAAATGCTTGGGCGTGGGCGGATCGAAACTTTTGCCCGTGGCAGGGGAGCACATTTTATTCGAGTGCAATGTCTCAATCCACCCGGTATTCGCTGCGGTGGGCAATTGATGGAGCGCGAGCAAAACCCCCTCCCCCCAACGCAGGGCGGTTTCCACGGAATCGCCCAGGCGGACACGGATTTTGTCGTCAATGACCAGCCGATCAACCACGGCTTCAATATGATGAAACTTCTTTTTATCCAACTTTATGGGGCGATTAGTATCGCCCAGCTCGACAAATTCGCCATCCACGCGGGCGCGGACAAAGCCTTCCCGGGCAAGGCGTTCCAGAACATCGCGAAACTCTCCTTTCTGGCGACGCACCACGGGTGCCAGCAACATGACCTTGGTTTTAGGCGGCAATGCGAGGATTTTATCCACGATATCGCTCGTGCTTTGGGGAACGATGGCTACGCCTGTTTCCGGGCAATGCGCCTGGCCGATATGGGCGTAAAGCAGGCGCAGGTAATCGTAAATCTCTGTGGTGGTGGCGATAATCGAGCGCGGGCTGCTGCCGGAGCTGCGTTGCTCGATGGCAATGGCCGGGGAAAGGCCCTCGATAAAGTCCACGTCTGGCTTTTGCAATTGGTCGAGGAACTGCCGGGCGTAGGCCGAAAGGCTTTCGACGTATTTGCGCTGGCCTTCGGCATAGATGGTGTCAAACGCGAGCGAGGACTTCCCGCTGCCGCTTAAGCCAGTGATTACCACCAGCTTATCGCGTGGAATCTGGAGCGTGAGGTTTTTGAGATTATGCTCACGCGCACCGCCGATTCGAATAAATTCTTTGCTCACAGTTGTAAATTTCAGCTTTAACCTAAACAAACATCTTACTCCATATTTTTGAGAAGGCAAAGAGGCGGGTCAAAAAAATGGAGTAAAGAATCTTTTTTTTTCTAAAAACCCCTTGAATAGCCTTGCGCCGCTTTGATCCGGATTGATTAACCTCAAGACGCAGCCAAGTTTTCGTAATAAGAATTTTATATGCCTGTGAATTAACCTAAGGCCGGTTCGACAGAAAAAATGGTTTGGTTTGGTTTGTTTTTGGTTTTGTTTTATAGTTAATTTGGCTGCCAAAGTTAATTTACCGACCGGGAGGGCACTGGTATTCATGCAAGGACCCCAAGAGGAAGGGGCACGGGAATATTGAAACGAAAGCGCCAGAGGACTGGCGCACTCCAAGACGCAAGCGGCTTGGTTCGAATAGGCCTTTTCAACCAACATCCGGGCATTTTACCAGATGGAAGGCGAAAGTCATAGTTAGTGACTACCGCAATCGTACGTGCGAGGATTGGGAAAAACGGCCGCGACGCAGCGCGGCCCTACCCCATTGCACAACACCGTTTAATAAATTCTTTTTCGGCGCTGCCCAAATGGCTCAAGTGACTTAAATTAATTCTTAGCACATCAGGAACCTTCTTTGCTTGAAAAACGTCTCATTCCCGGATAAGCTTAGAGCCTAACAAGGTTTCAGCGAGAATTTCGCGTGAAAACGTCCGATTTCAACAAACGTTGCGGAAAATGGCCTTCCGTGATGGGGGGATTTACACTCATTGAGTTGCTGATCGTCATCGCCATTATTGCCATTCTTGCGGCGATCATCCTACCGGTATTGGACAAGGCCAAGCAGACGGCCATTAATGTGGAATGCCTGAATAATGAACGGCAGCTTCAGCTTTGCTGGCATCTTTACGTAGGCGAAAATAACGATCACCTGGTGCCGAACAATTCGATCGCGTTTATCGAGCCGGGGACAAATACCTCGACGTCGAATACGGGCAGTTCCACTTCGTGGCTGCCTGACATGGATGCGAAAACAGAAATCAATCCCTCCAACATCATGAATGGCGCCCTGTTTCCTTTTAACAGCCAATTGGGGATTTATCATTGCCCGGGGGATATGTCCACACTGCAGACGCCGAACGGCCAGCCGCTGGCCCAACTGCGCTGGCGCAGCTACAACATGAGCCAGTCCATGAATGGCTGGCCAGATTGTCCTTCGCCGGGTTATCCCCGCGGGCTGTCCCAGGTCCTTCCCATGTGGGCCACCTTAAATGCCATCAAGACGCCACGGCCCAACAACGCTTTCATTTTCATTGATGAAAATTCCGATTCCATTATTGACGCGCAATTTGGCTGCCCGCCCATATCCGAAAACTGGAGTGTCTGGTGGGATATGCCGTCCAGCCGCCACAATCGGGGCGCCAATCTCTCCTTCGCCGATGGCCACGTCGAACACTGGAAATGGGCCGTACCGAAAATTTTTTACGGCGATTATGTCCAGCCGGTGGCTAATAACGAAATGCCGGACTACCAAAGAATTCAAGGGGCCATGAAACAGGACTGGAACGACGAGCCCAACTACAACTACTAAGGCAAGGGCAACCAAATGAGGCGGTAGAATTTCATGGCTACCGGTTTATTGGTATCGGTAAAGCTGAAAGAGCCGGTGGTGGATGTAATCGTCGGCGGGAATGTGCTCCACACTTGTACGGGGATTAGGTTCGTAGTCCATTCCATCTGGAACAGATCATTGGTCGGGGCAACCCAGCTCAAAGTCGTATTCGTAGCAGTGACCAGGGCATTGGTGATGGATGGCGCCGGCATGACAAAGACGGTGAAGGCATTCGTCGCCTTCAATACAGGCGAGCTATTGTTGGTGACGACCGTAGTAAATTTAAACTCGCTTCCAGCTTCCGAGGCCGCCGGTATCCAGTTGATAATTCCAGTGCCACTATTGATCGCCGGTGACGGTATCGCCGCCGGGAACACTGCCAAACTATAGTTCAAGATAGCCGAGGGGTTCGAATCCACAGCCTTGTTAGTGACGGCCATGGCCTGTGTGTTGTTTACGGTGTAATTAGAAAGAGCCGGCAGTGTCAGCGATTCGCCCGTACCGGATGCCAGCAGAAGCTGATAAATGCGTATCGGTCCAAATGCAAATTGTGAGCCGTTATCGAAGAACGTGAACAGGCCATTGGTCATCACCTGCGGCCCGGTATAGGTGATGATATTGCTGAAGGTATTCCACAGTACCGGCTGGAGACTGGAGGTTTCCTGTACCTGGAATACTTCAGCGGTAGGCGCATACCATGTGAGCAGGAAGCCGTTGTTCGTATAGGTGATAGTGTTAAAAGGAGGAATGACCGCCGGCGGAGGCTGAACGAGATCAAAATTCACTGTGAAATTGTAGGTAGCCGCCGAAGCGCCAGTGTTGGCCAGGCCAATGTAATAAGTACCGCCCGGAGCGATGTTCGTGGGCGCGGTGGCGGTGTTCGTCCCTAAAATGCTGACGCCATTGGCGAGGCCGGACATTAAGACGGTAGCGCCGCTATTGGTCGTTGGCGATGAGTTCGTCGTAAACCAAACATTCAGCGGCGTGGAGGCAGATGACAGGATGTTGGTTGCCCAAATGGCATTGGTCGGGACATTGATGGTCAACCATCTGACCGTGCCGGTCGGAATGGTATTGGATTGCGACAAGAGCACTATTTGATAATAGCGGAAGGTGCTGAATGGATATTCCGAACCGTTATCGAAGAACGTGAACAGGCCATTCGTCGAGGTGAGCGGGCCGGTATAGGTGACAATATTGCTGAAGGTGTTCCACGACACCGGCTGCAGGCTGTCGGTTTCCTGCACCTGGAATACTTCATCGGTCGGCGCATACCACGTGAGCAGGAAGCCATTTGTGCCGCCGACGTTCGTATAAGTGATGCTGTTAAAAGGAGGAATAGCGGGTGGCGGAGACTGGACGAGGTCAAAATTCACCGTGAAATTGTAAGTGACCGTCGTAGCGCCAGGGTTAGCGATACCGATGTAATAGGTGCCGCCCGGAACAATGTTCGTGGGAGTGGTGTTCGTTCCCAAAATACTCACGCCACTGGCGAGGCTGGACATTAAGACGGTAGCGCCACTATTGGTCGTTGGCGCAGAATTCGTCGTAAACCACACATTCAACGGCCCGGTGGCCGAAGATAGGATATTGGTCGCCCAAATCGCGTTCGTGGGGACATTGATGGGCAGCCAGGTGATGCCACCGGGTGGAACAGTATTGTTATTGGTTTGTGTCAACAACACGACCTGATAGAAGCGCATCAGGGTGTTAAACGGATATTGCGAGCCGTCATCAAAGAACGTGAACAATCCGTTGGTCGGGGTGAGCGGCCCGGTGTACGTAACGATATTGCTGAAGGTATTCCATGACACCGGCTGCAGGCTGCCGGTTTCCTGCACCTGGAAGCTGTCGTTGGTAGGCGCGTACCATTCGAGCAGGAAGCCATTCGTGCCGCCGATGTTCGTATGAATAATGGTAATGTCGAAAATGGTATTGGTATTCGGCGGCGGCTGGACGAGGTCAAAGTTCACGCCAAACACATAGCTGACGGCCATGCTATTGGTATTTTGGATGGCCAAATAATACGGGGCGCCCGGCACCAATGGCGGTGTGCTGCTGGCGGTCAAGATGTTCGAAGTGCCGCCGAAGACGCCACCCAGGAGCAGGAAGTCCGGCGGAGTGGCCGGTTGCGGCAAGTTGGTTTGATTAAACCAAATGTTCAGCGGGGCCGTATCAAAGCTGAGCAGGTTGGTCGCGGCGATGGCATTAGTGGGCACCGGGACGATGTAATAGATGACGCTGTTCGCGGCGATGGTATTGGTCTGGGGCACGCCGTCGATAATGGGCGTGATGTTCAAGTTGATGCTGAGAGGCGATTCCAGCGCCATGCTGAAATAATTGCCGCCGGAGATGGCATAGATATTGGTCAGGCCGGCCGGAACAGTGGCTTCACCATAAACATTGTTGCCCCAACCGATGGCGTGGCCGTTCTCCTTCAAAGCCAGCGAGTGGTAGAGGCCATTGGCAATATCCACAACGCTGTTCAACCCGGCGGGCACGTTGGTTTGGTTAAAGTTATTTTCACCCCAGGCAATGACCGTACCGTCCGACTTCAGCGCGGTGGTGGTGTAACCGTATGCCGCGATGGCTACGACATTGGTCAGGCCGGCCGGGACAATGGACTGGCCGTAGTTCGGGAACGTGCCGGTATTGCTCTTGCCGCCGCCCCACGCGACCACGGTGCCGTTGTTCAACAAGGCGAGGCTGTTGACCGAACCGGCGGCGATGCTCACAACATTGCTCAAGCCCACAGGCACGGTAGTCTGACCGTAGCCATTCGCGCCCCAGGCCACGACGGTGCCATCATTTTGCAAGGCAAGACCATGGAACTCGCCGGCAGCCATTTCCACAACATTGCTCAGCCCGGCAGGTACATTGATCTGACCGCTCGAATCATCGCCCCATCCGGTGACGATGCCATCCTGCAACGCCAATGCATAGGACCCGTTGCCAGCGGCGATGCTGGAGACATCGGTGAGGTTCGTGGGAACTTCGTTTTGGCCGAAGGTATCATCGCCCCAAACGGTCACCTGGCCCTGGTTGTTAAGCGCGACACCGTTCTGAACTTCCGCCGCGACGGCGACTTCATTGGTCAGGCTAATCGGGAGGTTCGTTACTCCGCCAAGGTTCTCGCCCCAGACAGAGACGCCGCCAACGCCGAACAACTGATCCGGGCCATAGGCCACCCCGAGAGCATTGCTGACATCCAGCCGATAATGATAAACCTGTTTGGCGAGAAGCCCACTGATCGAGTTGGTCACAAGCAATACGCTGTTACCTCCACTGACGCTTTGCAGGGGCGTGCTAAACAGGTAGTTCGTGCCCGGTCCCCACTCAAACCAAGCAGTCGCCAGGGTGGCGCCCGGTGTAGCAAAACCGTTCAGTTGTGCGCTCGTGCCGGTGACATGGGTGGCGGGCAGCGTTTGTGAGAACGGCGGACCAAATAAAACATTCAGGGCAAAATCAACCTCAATGGCGTAATTGACGGCGACATTATTGGTGTTTTGCACACCAAGATAATAAGTGCCACCCGGGACAATATTCGTAGGATACGTATTAAGTCCTAAAATACTGATGCCATTGGTTTCATCGAACATCAGCGTGTACGCGCCATTAGTGGACGGCGGGAAATTCGTGGTGAACAGGACATTAACCGGGAAGTTCGTCGCATAAAGCAGGATGTTGGTAGCCCAGATCGCATTGGTGGGAACGTTCACAACGATCCAATTGATGCTATTGGTCGGGACAGTATTCGTTTGCGGGCCGGTGCCGCCCCCTTCCGGAATCACTGTAACCGTGAAACTGTTGGTCGCGGATTGAGCCGTGAAGGAGTTGGTCACAATGGTCGTAAAGAGAATATTCCCGGCCGGCTGGTTCGTCGGGACATTCCAGGTAATAATTCCGGTGCTACTATCAATGGTGGCGCCCACCGGCGGTAGCGTGGTCAGCGAATAGAACAACGTACCTGCATTCGTGTCCGTGGCTGTGTCGTCCACGGTGAAGGTCGTTCCGGCCACGGCAAATTGATTGGTAATATCCGGCAGGATCGGCGGCGTGTAGTACAACAAAAAGTCTACTTCGATGGCGTAATCGACTGGCGAACCACCGGTATTATTCACGGCGAGATAATAGGTCGAGCCGGGGACTAACGGCGGTGCGCTGGCGAGGGTCAAAATGGGATTGCCAATGCCCGGGGTTGTTCCGCTAAAGCCGGCAAGCAGTTCTGAATCGCCCGGGCCACCAAAGGTAGGCAGCACTGTTTGGTTAAACCACAGATCCACCGAGCCGCCGGTTGCATAAAGGAGGATATTTGTCGCCGCGATGGCATGGGACGGCACGGTAACCGAGTAATACTGGGCAGTATTGCCAGGAACAGTATTGGTCACCGGCGAACCCCCAGTCAAAGGCGTGGCGCCGATCAAATCGAAATCCAGCCCCACGGCATAGGTGGTGGAGACGTTGTTGGTGTTTTGGATGCCAAGATAATAGATGCCACCCTGTATCAACGAAGGCACGTTGTTGGTGTAGACAATTGCGATACCATTGGTCACACCCGTTAAGAGTTGGGCGGAACCAGGACTCAGGACCAGCGGCGGGTAATTGGTATCGTACCAAACGTTCATGGGCGACCCGGCAAAGAGCAGGGTGTTGGTAGCCGCGACCGCATTGGTGGGAACGTAAATCTGATACCATTGGATGGTGAAGGGCCCGATGTTATTGGTGACTGGATCAGGCAGCAAAGTACCTACAATCTGCGAAGAAGAGGTCCCGACGGCGCTGACAAAAACGTTTACCGTAACCGGACCAAAATTCGCGACGGTATCATTGTTCGTGACATATACGTCAAAGGAGGCGAAGCCGCTGTAGTTCGTCCCGGAGCCGGCCACATTGGTGGGATAGAACATGGCGATACTGTTGCTGTACGGACCGTTGTTAGTGTACGTGTCCAAAACGTTGGTGAGATAGGCAAAGCCATGGATGCTGTTGGTGAGGAAGAAGCTTAAATTACCGGTCTTGCCGAACAGTTTCTGCAAGTTCACTCCCACCGGCTGGTTGGTGATGGTCAACACGTGCGGTCCCGCCAGCCAGTTGTCGAATTCTTCCAGTTCCGAGTAGCCGGAATTATCGAGCGCAAAGTTATTGTATGTATTGGTCACCACCTGGCCAAAAGTGATCTTCCAGAAATCCGGAATTCCGTCCTGGGAGGTATTGACGTAAATGAGCGTCGAAGTGTTGGTCGGCAAGAGCCCGGGAGCGCCGACGATAGAGCCAGCCTGGCGGCGGACATTTTCGACGATGTTGGTCTCGGCCGGTTCACGCCGGAACATGGAGGTACCGGCGAAGTCCAGGACCTTTTCGTATGCCAGGTAAGTCTCGTCCACAGAAACCGGCGGCAGGAGGAATTGATTGGTCTGCGTATTCAGGCCGAGGTAGCCGGGCGAATTAGTGAACATGTTCCATTGGATGTTCGCGCCATTCAAGAAGCCGACCTTGTCGCCATCGATTAAATTATTGGTCTGGAAAATCCAGGTATTAGTCGTGTAGCTCCAGAAGGCGATATTGGTACTAAAGGTGTTCGGACCAGCGATGAGATAATTGCAGATATAATTTAGATAGTTGGTATAGCCGCTCGGGTTGGCCGCGATGTCATTGGTCGCATATCCCGCGTTCGTGACCCAGTTGTAAACGACGTTATTAACGAAATCGAGAGTGACATTATCGCCAAGGTGCGGGCTGCCGGTGTAATTATCGGCAAAGAGATTATGATGCAGGCTCACCGGTCCGCTGCCATAGCGCACCAGCGCGCCGCTGGAAGCCGGCAGGTTTGTCCCGGCGAACGTGTCGGAAATGACCGACCACTGGACGGTGACGTTCGTGGAATTGAGCACGGACAAATCGTTATTGGAGCTCCACATGGCGGAAATGTGATCGGCAATCACATTGGACACGGTATTGAATTGCAACCCATCGCCGCCGAGGCCCGTGGTCAATCCGGGCATAGACATAGGCTGCATGACCAGCCCAACGGGTCCATTTAAGCCAGTGGTGAAAGTGCTTTCGACCCCAGAGGGCGTGAACTGGTTGACAGTCCCGGCGCCACTATCGGTTTCAAACAAGTCGCCAGCGTCGTTAAAGGCCAGTTCGCCGATATTGCCCAAACCCGAGGCAAAAGTGCTTCGCACTCCCACCGGCGTGAACTTGTAAATATTACCGCTGCCGCTGTCCGCTTCAAACAAGTTGCCCGCGCCGTCAAAGGCCAGCCCGCCGATGTAACCCAATCCCGTGGCGAACGTGCTTTGTTTTCCGTTGGGCGCGATTTCGGTGATGGCTTCGTTACCATTGCCAAATCCGGTCCCCACAAACAGGTCACCAGAGCTGTTAATAGCGATTGCCTGGGGTGCAGGATTCACCGTGGCGAAGAGGCTAAGCGGGCCGCCCGGCGGGTATTTGTA
>DATJXK010000192.1:0-11621 GCA_035500235.1 Pseudomonadales bacterium
ACTCTTTGGTAAACCCGGTGCCATCGTCGCTACCAATATTGTTTCTTTGGCTACGGGTAACGGTCATTTCATGGCGCTGTGTGATTTGCTCCCGCTGGCTACCAACCAGGTTTTCGTCGGATTGACCGGGCAGGATGTAACGCTGCCGCTCACGGGTTCTGACCCGGATAACGATCCATTGGCCTGGCGCATCGTATCGCTTCCAGCCACGGGAACGCTTTATCAATGGACCCCGGCGGGTCGCGGCGCAGCCATCACCGCGCCCAACACCATCGTCACCGACTCACAGGCGCGCGTGATCTTTGCTCCGCAATCCAACCTCACCGCGTGGCCCTACACTGCGTTCACCTATGTTGTAAATGATGGAGAAGTGGATTCGGCGCAGGCAACCAACTCGATCAATATGATTCCTGCGCCGGCCGTGAATATCAGCAGCCTGAACGTGACTAACGGAGTGTTTTCCATGACGTTCGGCGGCATCACGAATGCGAGTTACCGGGTGTGGTCCTCCACGAACTTGACCACGTGGACCTTGATCGGCCCGCCGACACAAATATCCATCGGTTTATTTGAATTCACCAACATCGTTCGCAATCCGCAATTGCGGGCCAATTTCCCCTTAAGGTTTTATCGGGTAACGAGTCCGTAGGCGGCCTGGACGGTTTCAAAAGATGAAAAATCTGATTTTCACCATCGTTACGGTCATTGGTTTATTATCGCTCCGGACGGCGCAGGCACAGGGCGTCCTCTATGTTTCGAACCTGGGACAATCCGTAGCCGGCGGCGAAGTCATCGGCAGTAATTCGTGGGTCGCCCAAACGTTTGTCACCGGGCCCGGCACTGGCGGGTATCTAGTGAATTCTGTGCAGTTGCTGATCGATGCCCCCTCGGGGACTCACAGCGGGTTCAGTGTTTCCATATATTCAAAAACCGGCGATCCCCATAGCGAGCATGAACCGGGTGATGCGCCACAAGCCAGCCTGGGCAGCTTTACGGGGCCGGAACCGGCAACAACAGGTGTTTTCAGTTATACCAATCCCGGCATCCTGCTTGCGTCATCGACTTTTTATTACGTAGTAGTTACTGCCGCAACCTCCACGCATGTGGGTTCTTATGCCTGGAGCGGGACCACCGGCCTGACACAAAGCAACGGATTCACCATTCAAGACGAGTGCTTCAATTCCACGAACGGCTCAGCCTGGACATGGACACCCCGAAAGATAACATTTCAACTGGGACTCTATGCCAGCGCGGTGCCGCCACCGAATCTTTCTATGGTGAGAGATGGGGCAGGCAACACAAAAATTCTGTGGCCTAATGTGGGGACTTATGTCCTGGAGCAGAGTACTAATTTGGGCGGCACCAATTGGACAGTGAGCAGCTATACCGTCACCAACAACGTTGTCACCAGTTTCTGCAACGTAACACCGGTGGGTACGGGTTTATTTTTCCGCCTGGGGCAGCAGTTGCCATAAACCATCGTTACGGCCTGACACAGCGTTTGAGCCAACGGTGACTTTCCGTGCTTCGCAAATAAAATTGGCGAACTCTCGCTTTTTGTTCATACTTCGCCCTTTGTCATGCGTTGGACACAAACACTCATCCCGACTCTCCGCGAAGCGCCCGCTGATGCGGAAATTTCATCACATAAACTCCTGCTGCGCGCCGGCCTCATTCGCAAACTCGCCGGCGGCGTTTATACCTTTCTCCCGCTCGGGCTGCGCACCCTGCGCAAAATCGAGCAGATCATCCGCGAAGAGATGGACCGCAGCGGCGCACTGGAACTCGCCCTGCCCATCCTTCATCCGAAGGAAATCTGGGAGCAAAGCGGCCGCGCCGAACCGTGGCGCAACACGCTCTTCAAGGTCAAAGACAGCGGCAGCCGCGAATGGTTTCTGAGTCCGACGGCGGAGGAAGCCGTCACGGCGATGGCCGGCGGCGAAATCAATTCCTACCGTCAGTTGCCAAAAAATTTCTATCAAATCGGCGCCAAATTTCGCGATGAAATCCGCCCGCGCTTTGGATTGTTGCGCGCAAAAGAGTTCGTCATGAAGGACGCCTATAGCTTCGACACCACGGATGAAGCGTCGCAGGCCACCTACCAAAAGATGCACGAAACGTATTCGAAGATTTTTGCGCGCTGCGGGTTGAAAACGATTGCCGTCGAAGCGTCCAGCGGCGCGATGGGCGGAAATTTTTCGGCGGAATTCATGATCCCCGCGGACATCGGGGAAGATGAAGTGGCTTACTGCGAAGCCTGCAATTACGCGGCCAACACGGAAAAAGCCACCAGCAAAATTCCGAAGACGGCCGCGCGCGAGGTTGGCGGGCCGGCGGAAAAATTCGAGACCCCCGGCGTGGTGACCATCGAAGCGTTGGAGAAAGCGCCGTATAGCGTTCCGGCAAACCGCCAAATCAAAACGCTCATTTACATGGCGGCGAGCAAGCTGGTCATTGTTCTCATTCGTGGCGACGACCAATTGAACGAAGCCAAGTTCGCGGGAAAAATCGGCACCACCGTCTTCCGCCCGGCCACGCCGGAGGAAATTTTTGAAGCCACCGGCGCGCATCCCGGCAGCCTCGGGGCTGTGACCTCCACGCGTAAAAATAAAGACCTCCAGGTCTTTGCCGATGAACGCCTGCAAGGTGCGAACGGCATGACCACCGGTGCGAACGAGGATGGTTTTCATTTGCGAAATGTTTCCATCGAACGCGATATCCAGGTCACCCAATGGGCTGACTTGCGCATCGTAAATGCCGGCGAACCGTGTCCGAATTGCGGCAAGCCGTTGAAAATCCGCCGCGCGATTGAAGTCGGCCACGTTTATAAGCTCGGCACGAAATTCAGCGTCGCCCTGGGCGCGGAATTCCTGGATGAAGCCGGTGCGCGCAAGCCGTGCATCATGGGCTGCTACGGCATCGGCGTCACGCGCACGTTGCAGGCGGTCATCGAACAAGGCAACGACAAGGACGGCATCATCTGGCCGCTCGGCGTCGCACCCTATAGCGTTTGCATCACCCCGTTGAATGTGGAAGCAAACAGCGAACCGATGAAGCTGGCCGAAAAGATTTACGCGGAACTGACCGCACGCGGCGTGGATGCCATTTTAGACGACCGCGATGAACGGCCCGGCGTGAAATTTAAAGACGCGGACCTGGTGGGTTTCCCCATTCGCATTGGCATCGGCGAAAAATCGCTCGCCAAAGGTGAGATTGAAATCAAACTGCGCGGCGGCGAACTTCAGACCGCCAAAATCGCCGAGGCGCTCGAGCGCATCATGCCACTGACAAACCCGCGTTAGCCTCCCCGCTATCGGTCAGGCCCAGCGTATCGCGCACGAGGTGCACCAATGCCTCCTGTTCGAAAGGCTTGGGAAGGAAACGCGCATTCATTTGTGCCAGGGCTTGTTCCTCGGCATGGGGAAGAACGCGGCCGGTAGTGAAGATAATTTTTAAATTTGGCTGGCCGTCAAGCAGGCGCTTGGCCAGTTCCACGCCGGTGATGCCGCGCGGCAGCACGATGTCGACGAACAGCAGGTCCACTTTCTCCCCTTCTGCCCGCCATAAATCGTACGCGCGCCGGCCCGAGTCTGCTTCGAGGACATTAAAGCCATAGTGTTCCAACAGGCCGCGTTCCATCTCGCGCAGCACGCCTTCATCCTCAACCACCAATATCGTTGGCGCGCCCGGAAATCTCTTTAAAAATGTATCAATCATACTTGCTCGACAGCGCCTGTGCACGGCCTCGCGGCACTTTGCCCACGTGATAAATGACAAAGCCGTGCAAAAATTGTCGCATTTCGCTAATCTGAGTGTCCGCAAGTTTCAGGCCAAATCCACCTGCAAAATCCCTTTCCAACAGCGTTTGTGCCACCTTGAGTGTACCTGCGGAAAGGCTCGTTTCGTGCCAATCTGGCTCAAGCCCCAGTTCCTGGAGCATCTTTAATTCTAAGGCAAAGACCAGCTGCGGCGAGGGTTCCCGGGCACATAGGCAAGCGAGATACTTCTGGAACAGATCAAAAACTCCCGGCAAAGGCGTCTCTGACTCAGTGGTTTGGACGATGAATGCCGCCCCGTATGCGGCCTGGTGCAGTTTAAATATATCATCGCGCAAGGCGCCATTCGTTTGGCGCAGACTCACTTCCCGCAACGTATGCAGTTCACTGCGCCGGCTGCGGTTCAAGGAAAAATCCGCCTCGTAAAATAAATCGAGTTTGCCGGAAAAAGGGGACTTTGGCCGGCGGGCTCCCTTGGCCACGGTGGCGATGCGTCCAAAATTTGGAGTCAGCCAGTTAATTATGAGACTCGTTTCGGTGAGCGATTGCGTCCGTAAAATGATGCCAGTGGCGGATTCAGTCATTATGCAAAAGCATCCTTTGCCCGGTTTCCCTGGCACGCGGATCAGGCGGAGGCACGCGCTCATGGGAAATCGCGCCGATGCTAATGATATATTTGAGCCCTTCCGGCACGGACATGTCGAGCTTGATGACTTTTTCCCTGGGCACAACGATAAGAAATCCGCCGGTAGGAATCGGCGTGGTGGGAATGAAAATGCAAACGCATTTCTTGCCGGTTTTTTCGTCTATTTCCGGAGCCTGCTCACTGGTAATGAAACCGACGGAGTAAATCCCTTCGCGCGGATATTCCACGAGCACGACGGTTTGGAAGGAGCTCTTCTTGCCGGAGGAAAACGCCTGGTCCACCTGCTTGATCGTGCCGTAGATTTTGTTCAGCAAGGGCACGCGAAGGATCAGATGGTCAGCCAGGTCAATCAGCCGCCGGCCAATATAATTTTTCGCCAGCAAGCCGATGAACGTTACCAGCAGCGTTGCCACGATGATGGCCAGTAAACTCCAATACCAGTACACCGGGCCGGCGCCATCATCCGCATGCGTGATCCTGGCCGGCAAAAAGAAAAGCAGCAAATCAGTGAAACTGGAAATGGTCCCAAAAAGCCATTTGACGATGGCAAAGGTGACGACACCGGGCAGGACGACGGCCAAGCCGGCGACAAAGCTGGTGCGCCAGCGGGCGAACAGGCTTTTTTGTTCCATAACTCGAGTCTAAATTTGTCTTACAGTTTGCTCAAGGCAAAGGAACGGGAAAGTTTGCGCACGAGGCGTCCCTCCTCGCGTTTCATTTTTTTGCGCGCCGCAGGCTGCATATCATCGTGCCCCATCAAATGCAAAATACCGTGGACAATATAACGAACCACCTCTGATTGACGGCTGGTCTTAAATTCTTTGGCCTGCTTTTCAGCAACTTCCACGCACACGAAAACTTCTCCGTGCATTTCCGGGTTTTGAATCCCGGATTCGGAACACTGGTAATCAAACGTGATGACATCGGTGGGGCCTTCGTGGCCAAGAAAGTCTTCGTTGATTGAAGCCATTTCTTTTGGCCCAGTAAGGACAATTCCCAATTCGGCTTGTTTAATCTCCAACTCTTCCAAGGCGGCCGCGATGATTTCTTTCAACAGCTGCAAATTAAGTTTCCGGGTACGTTGCCGGTTGGAAATCGTGATCATTCGTTTTTTGTTTGCGCGCGGCCGCGATGTTCTTCGTACGCGGTGATGATGCGCTGCACCAATGGATGACGAACGACGTCCTTCTTACCGAACTCCACGATGCCCACGCCCTGCACATGCCGCAACGCGCGATGGGCCTCGACCAGCCCGGAATTTTTGTGTGCCGGTAAATCAATTTGTGTTTCGTCGCCCGTGACCACGGCCTTGGAACCGTGCCCGAGGCGCGTCAGGAACATCAGCATTTGCTCGGCCGTGGAATTTTGGGCTTCGTCCAGGATGATAAAGGCATTGTTCAGCGTGCGTCCGCGCATATAGGCCAGCGGCGCAATTTCAATGGTCCCGCGCTCGGTAAATTTCTGGATTTCCTCCGCGGGCAGCATGTCATGCAGCGCATCGTGCAGCGGACGCAAATAGGGCGTGATTTTTTCGTACAAGTCACCTGGCAAAAAGCCCAGGGCCTCGCCGGCTTCCACCGCCGGGCGCATCAAAATGATGCGCGACACTTTTCCTTCGCGTAGTGCGGCCAGCGCCATTGCCACCGCGAGGTAGGTCTTGCCGGTGCCCGCCGGGCCGATGCCCAGCGTGACGTCATGCTCGCGAATGGCATCGAGATATTTTTTCTGGCCGACCGTCTTGGCGGTGACGCCGGCCTTGCGTTCGTGCGTTTGCACACGATCGCTCACCAGGTTTTTGAGCGTCTCCGCGCCTTCGTTTTTCACCACACTGAGTGCGTGGGCAAAATCGCGGTTCCGGATGGCCGAACCGGCCTTGAGCATATTTTCCAGCGAGACAAAGAGCTGTTTCGCGCGCTGGACGCTATCCGCCGGCCCTTCCAGCTTTATCCAGCCCTCGCGCGCCGTGGCTTTGATGCCCAAGTCAGCTTCCAGCGCTTGCAAATTGCGCGGCTCGTGATTGAACAACTGCTGCGCGGCGCGGGCGTTTTCAAAATGTAAGGTCTCGGTGGCCATGCCAATATACGATTTACGATATTCGATTTACGAGGTTGTTCCCCCCTGCCAATCTGTTTATTGCGCTTAAGATTGCACGTACAGATGCCAATTCAATATTCGTGTCCACACCTGCGCCCCATCGTGATTTACCTTCGACTGTCTTGATTTGGATATAGGCTATAGCCTTTGCAGATTCGCCGGAACTTAATGCGTGTTCGCTGTAATTAGTTATTTCGAATTGCGGAAGACCATTACCTGGATGTTGCCAATAAACTCTCAACCCATTGACAAACGCGTCTAACGGACCATTTCCATCTCCAACTATTGGAAATTGTATCTGGTTTCGAAACAGAATTCCCTGGCAATTAACTTTCCCATTTTCGCTATACGTCACGAGCTTTCCAAGCGACCAAGGCTCATTGCGGTCTATATATTCTTTTTCAAACATTTGCTTGAGTTCAGTACCCGAGACCTCACGGCCACGTTTGTCCACTTCGTCATTAGCAATTGGACCGAATTCCCGTTGCATTTCCTTAGGCATGTGAATTCCAAATTCACTTTCGAGCAGATACGCCACACCACCCTTTCCGCTCTGCGAATTCACCCGGATCACTTCATGGTACTCACGGCCAATATCCGCCGGATCAATGGTCAAATACGGCACGTCCCAAAATTTTCGCGGGTTCTCTTGTGTATAGTCCCGGATTGAGGCTGCAATCCAGGGAGCACAGGTTTTATTGGGACAATCTGGCCAAACGCCTAACGAATACTGTTGAGCTTTATGTACTTTCTCTTTGGGCAAATTTTCATAACGAACCCATACAGCGTGAGCTTGGTTTTTATCAAACGCATGCGGTTTATTAGTCGACTTTGGAGTAATAATTCCCTTCTCATTCCCCGTTTCAATCAAAAAATCACCATGCTCCCCCAGGTTTTGGCAAATTCGATCCTCTTTTTGGAGCCACTTCCAAAAGTTTTCAAAAGGCTCATTTAAGCCTTTTTTAATCGCGTCCTGGTGCGAACCGCTGAACGCAGTGAATACCAATTCGCCTGCATACGGCTGACGCGGCGGTACCGTCATATTTGTGCAACGTTCATATACGTCGATAATCGAACCTAAATCCGAGAAATCGAGCTTCGGATCGATGCCGTGCATGTAGAGATTGAGCGCGACGGTGACGATATCGAGGTTCCCAGTGCGTTCGCCGTTGCCGAAGAGCGTGCCTTCCACGCGTTCCGCACCGGCGAGCAACCCAAGCTCCGTCGCTGCCACGCCCGTACTGCGGTCGTTGTGCGTGTGCAAGCTGAGAATGATTGAGTCACGCTTTTTGATATTGCGGCTCATCCATTCAATTTGGTCTGCGTACACATTCGGCATGGCCACTTCGACCGTGTCCGGCAAGTTCAAAATCATTTTGCGTTCCGGCGTAGGCTGCCACACGTCAATGACTGCTTCGCAAATGTCTTTGGCGAACTCCACTTCCGTACCGGAAAAACTTTCCGGCGAGTACTGGAGCATCACCTGGGTGCCCTTGAGACGACCCAATCGTTCCTTAATCCACGTGGCGCCGCGCACGGCCACATCGATGATTTCCTTCGGCGATTTTTCGAACACGACGCGCCGTTGCGCCGGCGAGGTCGAATTGTACAAATGAATAATCGCGCGTTTCGCGCCGATGAGCGATTCCACCGTGCGTTCGATCAAGTCCTCACGCGCCTGCACGAGGCACTGGAGCCAGACGTCGTCCGGCGCGCGGTTTTCCTCGATGAGCCGGCGGTTGAAGGTGAATTCCGTGTTCGATGCCGAGGGGAAGCCCACTTCGATTTCCTTGAAGCCGATTTTGACGAGCGTTTGGAAAAGCTCCAGTTTTTGCGACACGTTCATCGGCACGGCAAGGGCCTGGTTGCCGTCGCGCAAGTCCACGCTGCACCAGATGGGGGCGCGTGAGAGCGTCTTGCCGGGCCATTGGCGGTCGGGCAATTGCACCGGTTGAAACCGGCGGTATTTCGTTGATGGTTCGCGTTGCATATATGTGTTTAGTAGTTATGGCGGCGGCGCTTTTGTTTTACTAAACAAAAACCCCACCGCCGGGTTGGCGATGGGGTTCGATAAAACGTTGAATGCAAATCAGAACCCGACCGCCGCGCGGCACAACAGCAGCGCGTTTAGCAGGTTCAGATTCAGGTTGCGATTCACGCAGGTACATTAGCAGGGACGGAGCACGGGGTCAAACGCAAAAGCGGCAGAGGACGGCCGCACTCCAAAACGCAAGCGCGTTCACGCAGACATGACCGTATGCGAGTCATGCGGGGATTTTACCAGAAGACGGCCAAATATTACAGTTAGTCACTAACGCAATCGTACGTTACTTAACGATTTCGTATTTGATGGAATCCAAATCAATCCAGGCTTTGCCGCTGCCGGAGAAAACGAAACCGGTACGAAGGTAGGTGGTATCATTCGGGATGGCACAAGTGACGGAGAACGGCATCCAATCGCGCGTGCCTTTGAGGCTGTAATCCCGGGACATGCTGTCCTTCGCGAGTACGTTGTTCCAGCCGGCGCAGGGAGTAATGACAGGCTCGATGCGTCCGGACACATTTTCGGTCTTAATCCAGCCGCTCATCCGCACGGTATGGCCACAGTATTTGTCACTGTCCGGGCCGTAAAAGTCATGTCCCAAACGGGCATGGATGCCGCGGGGCGCAGGGTCATCGGCCGAATAGGAGAAGCAAAGCGAAGGATGATCGCCGTGAGGCATAGCGGGATCGGCGGATACGGCATAAAGTGTCGGATCCGATTCATCACTAATGCGCCAGGTCGTGTCGTCGGAGACAGGCTCGTTCGCCGGGGCGAGATCAATACGAAAATCATCAGCCCACAGTTCGCCGGGGCCATAAAGGTCCGGCCCGAGATAAATGATGCAAGGTTCTTTGGGAAGGTCGGTGATGATTTCGTATTGCTGCCAGCCGGAAGTGCCGCGAACGGGCCGGTCGCTCATATCATCGTATTGCATATGCCGTCCATCCATGCCCAGGATAATCACAAATGTGCCCGCCCAGCCGTGGACCTCGCGGGTTTTTAACCAGAACGTGACGCGGATGCGTTTGCCATAAAGAACGGATTGGTCGCCGACGATATACTGCATGGAACTGGAGTTGTCCGTCTTTTTATAAGTGCCATTGTCGGCCACGGCGTTGGACACAGTATCGGAAGTATCGCTGATGAAAGGACCTTTGATATGGATCGACGGCGTGGAATTGTTGGTGCGCAGGGTGTCGGGATCAATCTCCACAACAAAAGTGCCGTCTTTATTGCCGTCCTGCTTGAAAGAACCATTGCCCAACTGAATGGGGACGGCGTCAATGGGGTGGGCGGGTGGAGAGTCCGGGGAAGAGTGAAATCCAAACCACGCGGTAATGCCCGCCACCAGGACGACGGCCATGGACGCAGCTACAATCGTTTTTATTTTCATTGCCAGGAGAGTCGTTTTGGCCAGGGCCGCCACGGAGGCGGAAGCGGTTACGCCTTTGGCCAGTGCGATCGTGGTTACCATTTTAGCCAATTCCACCGGCGCAGCCTGGACAGAATGGCGTGAAATATTTTCGCCAATGGCCGCAGTCGTTGAATTCACACCGCGACGTTTAAAAAATACCCGCAATTTTTCCAACGCCCGGTTCACGCGCATCCGGGCGGCCACTTCGCTTGCGCCCAGCGCCAGGCCGACGTCGCGCAAATTTTTGTTTTCGAAAAACCGTTCCACAATGGCATGGCGATCGCGCCGGCCCAATCGTTCCATGGCATCGTCGAGCAAGGGCGCGATTTGCGGCCACAGTTCGGGATCGTTTTCAGCCAAAGTGGATTGCATAAAAGCCTCCTGTTCGCGGTTTTGGCGGCGCATCTCCGTGCGCAAATAATTTCGCGCCGTCAACCGCGTGGTTTGGTAAAGCCAGCCGGACAACGTCACATGGGACGATAAATTCTTCGCCTTGCGCGCCAGAATGATGAAGACCGCCTGGGAGATTTCCTGTGCCGCATGGGCATTACCAGTGCTGCGAAATGCCACCGAATAAACGAGATTGAGGTAGCGCGAAACCAGTTCGGCGAACGCCGGTTCGGAGCGGGTTTCCGCATACTCTTTAAGTAAGGCAAGGTCGTCGGGCATTTGCCAATAAATGTCCGATGCCGTGAAAAATGGAACAATTATTTTTCCCTTTTGAGGGCGACGGCGATTGAAATTCCGTCCTTAAGCTACTTCTGCGCGATGCCGTCTTTCAGCAGGAATGGTTTCCCATTGACGATGACATTCTTAACGATGAGATTTTTTACGTCGTGGGCGTAGAGATTCGGGTCCTTGAGGTTCACATTAATATTTTCGAGCGTGATATCGCTAATCTCCGTCTGGCCGGGCGCGCCCTCGATTTCGCCAAACGAACCGAACGTCCCGTGGATGTTGGAAAGCGAGATGTCTTTTACGACCGATTTCGGCGGCGTGGCGCCCTTCAGGTCAAAAAATTGCGTCCAGGGTTTGATGGCAATGATTTCGTCCTGGAAGACGTTTTCCGTGCCGGTAAGGGTGATGTTGCGGTAATGGATGTTTTCGTAGAGTTGCGCGGTATCAGGACGCAGTTTAAAACGCGCGAGGGGAATTTTGCCGGTCACCAGGCAGTTCTCCACGATGACGTCGTTGACCACGGTAGCCTCGCTTCCGAGGGTCACCACGCCCTGGCCTGCCAAGAAGGTGCAATCGATCACGCGAATATGCTCGATCGGCGGGCTACTTTTGTCCTGCAGGGCAAACGGCCCTTTCGTACCCTTTAGGCCGATACAATCGTCATTAACCGCGTAGACACAGCCGCGGATGGTCACGCGCTGGCAACTGTCAATGTCAGTGCCATCGGTGCTGGGGCCGGGCACGGCGCCTTTCTGGTACGGCGCTTCAAAATGCGCGTCGGTGACCGCCACATCCGCGCAATGATAGAGGTGCAGGTTCCAAAAACCGGAATCCTTGAAAGTGATGCCCTGGAGTTGCACGTCATCGGAATTCTCAATGAACATCAGGCGCGGGCGCTCGACCGCCAGGTTGGTCACGTCCGGGTTCTTTTTGCGCGCGTTCCAGAATTTGACATAAAAGATATGGCCG
>DATJXK010000193.1:0-24424 GCA_035500235.1 Pseudomonadales bacterium
CATCGATTATTCGGACAAGATCGAACTGCTAGGCCGTCGGATGTTTGGTCATTTGTGGAAGAAACGGCGATTGCCATGGGAGGATGAGGATTTTAATAAGGACGAGAAAGAGCTGGAACGGATGGAGGCGGAGAGAAGAGCGGCCGAAGGTGAAGAGGCGGATGTCGGAGGCCAGAGGCCAGAGAAAAAAGAAGGAGGAAGCCAGAAGGCGGAGGCCGGAAAGTCGGATCATTGGACGGATGGGACGGATGAGGTAGAGGGACGCCCCCTCACCCCAACCCTCTCCCCCGATGGGGGCGAGGGAAGCGGTGTGGCAACGCAAGCCTCGCCATCGCTTACATCGGAACAAACGCAAAAGGATACGGTAGGGCCGCGCTGCGGCGCCGCCGCGGCTGACCAGCAGGTCAGCCCTACCACGGCTTCAGCTTCTCAGCCATCCAATCCCTACGCCGGAAAGTCCACCCAGGAACTCATGGCCGAAGCGGAAGAAAATCATGCCCGCGAAAAAGCGGACCGGCTTAATCAGAAGAGGCAAAAAGAAGGACATGAGGAAGCGGCCGCGACGCAGCGCGGCCCTACCATGACTCACGTTGATCGGGGGATGCAAAAGGAATTGAGTGCGTATGACCAGGCATTACTGGAGGGCAAAACGCACGTAGAGGCGATGTATGCCCTGGCGAGTCCGGTGGAAAAACCAAACGCCAAAGAGTCATTGTATTTTAAACCGAATCCGTTGGATGGGGTTTCGGAGCCACCCAGGGTTTCCGGCTATGAGTGTCGCCATGAGCCGATGCGCCCGCCGCCGGGGTTTAATTCGTTGGGGTGAAATAACAATCTGGAAGATAACTCATGAAATTTTGTTCGGCCCAAAAATATCAAAAAGGCTATTGCGGATTGGCTAAAATTGAGGCAGACTATGTAACTAGAAGAGTGTCATGTTTTTGGTATATGAATGGCCGAAAAGAGGAGATAAATGTCCCGTTTTATGCTTGCTATGGTTATGGCAAACTGCACATATTGAGACATCTAAACCGGTGACCGTAGAACGCACCGCCGTTATGCAGAAAACCAGTCAGCTCCCTATTTTTGAACGGGTGGGGTGTTTTCATTTCCAAACGACGTGCGCCAGTTCTACCGGAACCTAAATCCGGCACAACAATAGCTGGAAAATCAAACAAAATGAAAAGTACGACCGCACTTGGCGACCTGCAAATAGGAGAAATCCCCTACGTTGTTGGCACAATTTCTTCAGCGAAATCCTTGATGGAGTTTGCCGGTCAGCGAATTAACAACCTGTGTGATATCGTGGAGGTTCGTCTGGACGAGATTGGTCAAGAGGATGACTGGCTTTGCCGTTGCCGCGAAATTGAAACTTTAGGGATGCCCATCATTCTGACGACTCGCCTTCAAAGCGAAGGGGGGAAATGGATTCAGGACGGAACATCACGTATGTCCGTCATCGGTGAGGCCCTAAAATTTCTGGCAGGTGTAGATGTTGAGTTTAAAAGCAAGATCATGCCACAGGTTTGTGAGCAGGCAAAAGCACTGAGTAAAGCTGTGGTAGTCTCGTTCCATGATTTTGAAAAAACACCATCATTTGAAAAGCTGCATTCGATTGCAACTGAAGCCGCCAAGCATGGGACTATCGTTAAAATTTCTACGATGGTGAAAAGCCAGCAAGATATTGCGACTCTGGAGAAACTTTTGAACAGCGATATGGATGTGCCTATTTGCATTATTGGAATGGGTGCTTTCGGAACGCGGACTCGAATTGCTTTTCCATCTCTGGGCTCATGCCTCACTTACGGATATTTGGATACTCCGTCAGCCCCTGGACAGCTCTCGGCAAGAATGTTGACTGAGCAACTTCGCTCTCTTGATCCACAATACAATCAGCAATTCATTATCCGAAAAGAAGTGCTGGAATTCGCGTAAAGGTTATTACCATCTTTAAGCCTGCCCATGTTTGTGGACAGGCTTTTTTATTTTTTCCCAACGGCGACTTGGTTGGCTTAGATAGACCTGCCTCCTATTTTTCCCAAAGCCACGATTCCGTATTTCAATATGGTCAGTGTCTCCAACAGGAGTGGATCGCAATCAAACTTTAATCCTTGGCCGATTTTATACTCGTGTAGGAGCATTGCACTTGCTCAAAAGTAAATGATTGAACTTGAGCCATAACACGGGTTAACACGTCACCACAAGCCGGTGCAGACAGCAGGAAGAAATTATGTTACGATTCTGATTCATGGCAATTGAGTGGCAACATTATCAGGAGAAGACGGCATTATTTTTTCGTTCGATTGGCCTCAATGCCACAACTGATGTGCCTGTTAAGGGTGTGCGCACTTCCCACAACGTAGATGTCCTCGTAAAAACTATTCAAGCCGGATTTGAGGCCACCTGGATTGTCGAATGCAAGCATTGGAAAACACGGGTATCAAAACTACATGTACTGGCACTGCGAGAAATTATTTCAGATGTCGGGGCAGATCGAGGAATACTTTTATCTGAGGAAGGTTTTCAAAGCGGCGCCATTGAAGCAGCGATCCTCACAAATGTTCGGTTAACCTCTCTGGCCGAATTGCGCATTTCTGCGGCGAACGATATTTACGAGGCACGTTTTTACGATCTCCTTAACCGGATACACGATTGCAATGCCCGTTATTGGGCAATCTCAAAATACGACAGAATTGAGCATGATCTTCGTCCAGATATCTATGAAAACAGCTATTCAGGCGCCCGAGTCATTGACCTTGTTAATGGTCTATTGTCATTAGCTTTTCGCCGTCGTTACCCATTCAAATTTGACGGGCTCGCATCCTACGCTCTGTCAAATATCCCAAAAGAGTTTGGTTCACCAAAAGAAGTGTTCGAGGTTCTGGACCCAGCCGTAAATGAACTTGAAGGGAGGCTGACCCAGGCCGAGACAAAACTGGCAAATAAATCCTGAGCCTTTAAACTCACACCTCAACTGATAGCGATTTGCCACTTGCCATTTCTTGCAATGAGCTCCAGTTTTTAGCCTTAAGAAGGAACAAGGCAACTATGTCACAAAAACATCCAGACGGTTCTGTCCAGGCATTATCCTCCGCGGCGATTGGCCAATTCGCCATCATGATTGCCTTTATCGGCTACACTTGTTACGGAGCGGCCGCGGTCGGCACCAATTGGCGCGCCGCCGATTTATTATTTTTAATCCCGGCAGCCCTGTCCTGCCTGTTCCTGGCCGCCGTGCCGTGGCGGGCGACGCAAAAACGGGACCCGGAAGACACCGGCAAATCCATTGACGCCGGCCGGTGCTGCCTCGTCACGGGCACGATCCTGATGTTTGTGACGCTGCTGATTTATTTCATTGTTTCGGTCACGCGATAATACCTGACTATGAGGGATAACTGTTACTTTGGCCTTGCCAAATTCATCTTTAAGTAGCACGTTTTAATTGATTTAAAGGAAAGGAATAATATGACAACCAGTGAAGCCAATGAACGCCTGATTAACGACGTGAAACTCCTCATGCGCGATGCCGAAGAATTGCTGAAGGCCACCGCGGGCGAGGCCGGTGAAAAACTCAAGGAAGTCCGCAGCCGCGTGGCCAAAGCCGTGGAATCGGCCAAGGAAACGTGCGAAGACCTGCAGGAGGCGACCGTCAAGAACGTGAAAAAAGGCGCGAAAGCCGTGGATGAAACCGTGCGCGAACATCCGTACGAATCCATCGGCATCGCGTTTGGCGTGGGCCTGCTGATTGGCGTGCTGGTGTCCCGCCGCTAAACTATGGACGAAAATGAAAATGCTCCCGCGGGGTTGTTTGAAACCCCGCGGCGCTTGAGCGCTAATTTTTTATCCATTCTCCACAACCGCATGGAATTGCTGGTGGTGGAGCTGCAGCAGGAACGGATTCGCATTTTGGAAGCCGTGCTTTTCCTGGCGGTCATCGCCGCGCTGGGTTTCTTTGCACTGGTTTTGTTGAGCACCGCGCTCATCGTTTTTATCTGGGCTAAATTCGGCGTCGACGCCCTGTTGATCTGTTTGTTTAGCTTAAGCGCCCTTGGCATCGCCGTTGCACTGCTGGTGCTCTGGCGATTGTGGGTGCGCCTGAAAGACTGGGCGTTTCTGCCGGGCACCCTGGCTGAATTGAAAAAGGATTTAGAATGTTTGGACAACAAATAACCGAGTTGGAATTGCGCAAGAAGTTACTGCTGCTGGAGAGCAGCCAAAACCGGTTGCAGCTGCGGATGGAGCTGCAGGAACTGCGCAGCCGGTTAGGCCCGTTGGAATCCCTGGCCAACGCCGGAAGCAAGCTGGGGCCGTGGACATTGGGGCTGGGCGCGGCGGCGGGATTGATGGGCGCCATGGGCTTGCGGGGTTCCTTGCGCGGCACGGGCATGATCGGGAAGGCGCTGGCGCTGGCGCCGGTGGCCATCAAGTTGTGGCGCGCATTCAAATCACGGAACGCGCCGCCGGAATAAACCAGCCATTTGAGCGACGTGGCAGAACTGAATTCCCAAGCCGCCTTCTCACCCCGAGGAACGGCCGCGACGCAGCGCGGCCCTACCGCAACCCACAACAATTGTGGCATTGGATGATGAAAGCATTGACTCCAAAATTGCGGAAGACGTTTCAATATGAAATCGATACATACATATTTATTACTGGCAAGCATGGCACTGCTGTTGGGTGGTTGCGCTTCATCTAATGTCAATCCGGCCAAAGCACAGCGCGGGATGGGCTACGTGGACTTTTATGCCGCCGACGCCGACGACCTGTATTGGGATGTGACTGACCTGAAAACTAACAAAAAAGTTTTCTACGAATTTGATCCGCTCAAAGATTCAATCCTGCGGGTGGCACTCAAGCCGGGGCACTATGAATTGCAGGTCACTTTTTCAAACCACATTATTGAGACGCCGGGCGTGGCTGAGGTGGATGTGCAGGACGGCATGATAACGCCAGTCACGGTGACGTTATTGCCGGCGGGCGATGCGGTTTTCAAAATAAAAACGACTGCATGGGGATCTACTTACTTTGGGGTTTACGGCCGGCGCACGATGATTAACCACAACCCGTCTCCCAGTTACGAAGTGGCGCTGGAGCCGTGGCTGCCCCTGCCCTATCAGCCCAAGGAGCAAATGCCGTATGCTAAACGCCCAGCCGAGGACTCAGAATTGCATTGAACCTTCAAGCCCCACGGAATAACCGCGAAAAGAATTGCACCAAAAATAGCCGCCGGTAACACCGACGTCTTTGACCTTCCAAATCCGGCCCAGGATATCGAGCGTAATGCGCCCGTCGGTCTGGTAGTAATAGCTGGTCCCGAGCGCATTGCGGAGTCCCTGGTACAAATCAGTGCGGATAAAATCGCCGCCTAAATGCATCGGAAAGTCGAGTGGCTTCAAACCGGTAAGATAATCGAGGTCAATTTTATTAGCCCATGCGTCTGACTGGCTCCGAAAGCTCAACGCATCTGTTGAACGGGTGATGGGACGCGTGTTGAAATAAGCGAACGTAGAAGAAAAGAGCGGGGTCCAGCGCCCGAAGGTTTTCTTGTAGCGAAATTCAAACGAAGGAACCATGGAAATGGTATTCACATACCAATTAACGTATTGCCCGTTTTGCACCACGGCCTCGCCGGCGGGAGTGTTCGCCTGAAAATTATTTTGCGTGTAGGCATACAGCATGCTGAAACTTGGCAGGATGCTAAATCCACTATCGCCAAAATAAAACCTCGGGCCGAGGCCCAAGGAAAGCGCCACGGTGTAATAATCGGATTCATTTCCTTCCAGGACGCTGCTGTTGAAGTTGTCGGCAAACTCACCATAACCGATGCCGCCTTGAAAAACCGGGGCCCAACTCAGATAAGTTCCAATGTTAAAATTAGTATCGCCGGGCGGGCGCTCGAAGAGTGGCGCCCAGATTTGGTTGCTGGAGGCAAGAGGTTGAGGTTGGCGCAGTTCCGTTTCCCAGGGGATTTTGTAGATGCTGCCCGCGGTATTATTCAGCGTCCAGCCAAGGCCGGCACGAGAGGCAACGTTCTGGGTACCGAGAATGGCCGTGGCCTCGACGCGCTGGCCGATGGCGCTGTCCAGTTGGTCCAATGCCCCGGGCGGCATGGCCACCTGGGCATGGGCCATGGGGGCGCACACGAAGGACAAAAGCGGTATCCCGATGGCGAACATCGCCCCAATCCAAATCCTACCCGCTGTGCCTCTGGAAATTTCCATGTGCCGTTAAACGTTTTTTCCTGCGCTGTTTGATTTGGATTTAATTTCTTATCGCCTGCCAGTAAAGGTTTAAACATCCCATCTATGCCCGTCAATTTGAAGTCGTAAATAGAAAAATCGCCGGAACAAAGGCGGGCCTAGAGCGGTTTAAAAAATACTGTAGCCATTCGGGTAAAGAAGGAAGGGAAGCGGTCTTTTTGGGTTTTGGCTTCGTTTCGGCTCAGTCACAGGGTTTTTAAACATGCTCCTTCGCCGAAGCCTCGCCAATAACCCAAAAATCCTCGCTCCGAACGGCCACATTATTTTTTAAAACGCTCTAGCGCGGGAGCCGGGGCGGGATTATTTCAAACTTGAGCTACCCGAAAAGGTCGTGTCGGCGGGCGAAGAGACATCATTGAAAGACTTAGGTTTCTGCTCAAGCGAAATAGGGGGATGGGTAGCAATAGGAGCCGGCGCTATCTCTACCGGTTTATTTTCTTTGGCCATGAGCCAGCCATAAAGGGCCAGACCGAATACGGACCAGACGATTTGCGATAGGCGGATGGCCAGTCCGTAGGCCATGCCGGCCGTTGCGCCGCGGCCAATGGCTTTGAAAACCACGATCCGGGTCCCTTCCAAAGAGCCCATGTTCATGGGCACGGCAAAGGTCAGCAAATCGCACCACATGCCGAGAAATGCGACTGTCGCGGCCAACGGCAGCGCGGCTCCCTGTTTCAATAAATAAAGGAAGAACCAGGCCTGGAGGATGGTCACGGAAAAGCCGGCCAGGTGCCAGCCCATGGCCCGCAAAAAATCGCGAGGCTGCTGCGCATAGAAATTACGCATAGCATCGTCCACCCCGGTGATTTGCGCCGCCAGATTCTGCAAGCTGGAATTGCCGGGCCAGCGCGCGGCCAGCCAACGGACCAGGGCACCGAGCTTGCCATATTTTTGCAGGAGAAAAAAAGTAAAGATGCCAATGGAGACCAATCCAACACTGAGCAACATGGAGATCAATAACGGGCGGGAAAGTTGAACGCGTCCCACGATAAAAATACAGCCAATCAGCGCGAACAATACCTGTGAAAACGCGAAACAGAATTTTTCAATCAATATGCCGCTGACGGCCTTGGGCCCACGGTGATAGGACAGCAACAAATTGACTTTGGTCGCCTCTCCACCGAGGGCAGCGGTGGGTGTGAGATAATTGATAGCGTATCCGGCCATGCGGATTTGAAACAGCCGCCACCAGGAAATGGACCGGTAGGGTTCTGCCAGGCAATAACGCCAGCCGACGGTGTGGATCATTTCGGCAATTCCTTCTCCAAGGACAAAGGGAATCAAACCCCATCCCAGCAGCCCCAGTTCCTGCCAAAGTTGACTGGCGCCGACGTTGAAAATCAAGCCGCCAAGAAATAAAATGCCGGCAAAGAGCAGAATGATATTAAGTTTTTTCATTCAATGCCCGGCGGCCTGACGCCTGACAATACCGAAACGCTGGCAGTAGTTTTCAAACCGGCCCGCCACCGTGGGCGCGTCCAACCCCATGTCGGCGAGGCCGGGAACGGGACGACTGCCATGATAACGCGACCGGTTCAAGGCCAGTTCGCGGATGCGTGCGGTGGCTTCCTCCGTCAGGTTCATATCGAAGTTTTCGTAAATTCCTTTGACGATGGCAAGCGGATTAGCAGTCAGGTCCGTGTAGTTCACGTCGACAAATCGCCCGGCCAGTTCCGGGTGCGCATCGCGAAACCGGAGGCAACGGTCAATGGCGGCGGACAAAACGCGCGCTTCGCGCTCAGCGAGTTGAACCGGATTTTCTGCACGGGCGTAAAGTCCGTGCAGAACGCGGGTCAAATGGATGGTGGATTTGAGCACATCCAAGGGATCGCGATGTGTCTGGATCACTACGGCATCAGGAAAAACAGAGAACAAAGCTTCCAGGCTATAAACATGATCAGGCGCTTTCAATATCCAGCGCCGGTTCGGCTGCTGCTGTTGCAGATGCTGCAGGAAACGTTTTTGCCATTGATAGATCGGAACCATGTCTGACGAACGCAGGAAACCCGCGTAACCAGGAATACGGCAACTCGAGATAAATTCCTCCGACATGAGGGTATAACTATGAATGGTAACACACTCGTGCGGTGTCCGGGCCCGCATGGGATATACGGCGTCCGCCTCCGGCGCCAACCGGCGAAACCACCACAGGCAACTGGCCGCTTTCCAAACCCGCCGGTCATGCCAGCCCCGGTCCGGCTCGTTGGCGGTGACGGGGAACATCACTTCCCAAACTCGCGGCGCTCTCAAGGCCGGGTCTTCCGCCAGCAATTCGTGAAGAAATGTCGAACCGCTGCGCGGCATTCCGGTAATAAAAACCGGCCGCGAGACAGGAGAGGCGCTTACACTTTCGGGCTGTTTTTTGAATGCGTCGATCAACTGCAAACGGGTCTTCAATAAATCCAGCAGGTGCGTCCGCATCAGGAACCGGCCCAACGGATGCAAATTTGCTTCATGATTCAAGCTATCTACAAGCACGGACAGTCCACGTTCAACAATGGGATCGCCAAAATCCTCCAACCCCGTCATCTGACGTGATTTGGCACAAAGTTCTTCAACGTTGAATGGCCACAAGCGCCGGCCCAAACGATCCATGGCCGGGCTTTGATCCGGCGCTCCTGGATTTTCATCGGTACTTGCATCTTTCATAAATTTCCCTTCGTTCGGCGAACCGGGCGCGGCGCAGGGGTGCGTTGAATGGCTACAGTCAAATTTTCCGTACGCTTTTTGGAACCGTGCGCGAGGATAGGCACCTCGGCGCCATATTCTTTGACTGCGGGGTTCTCCTCCGCCAGCCAGTAAAATGCCGTTTCAAAGTCATGGAATGCCTGGACCTGCAGGCCCCGCAGTTTGCTGAAGAAAGTAAAATTCCGGACACCGCCGTAAATATCGTGCTTGTAAAGAATGGCCAGGCGCTGTTGCCGGGTGAAACCGGCCTCACGAAAAGCCCCCGCGAGCGCCGCCAATTCTGTAGGAGTAAAACGCGGCTTGTCGGGAACAGGGATGCTGCGGATATCCAGCATGGCCCGGTCAAGTCCACGCTTGCGGCACGCATGTGCTAAATCCTGCAACACGCGCTTGCTCGCCTCGAAGTCAATGTGTTCATCAGAATCCAGGCGAATGAATTCACTGGCCCGAATAAGCTGTAATTCTATTGGCATGGGATTCTCTTTCTGTTTTATGACAATTATGACAGACCAACGTTAGTTCATTGAAACAGAGGTATCCACTGTTTGATGATGGCCGTTGCGGTCCCGTTGGCCTGGAATTTAGCCAGCGCAGCGTTCACCGAGGCCAGCAGAGTGCCGTCGCTTTTGCGCACCGCCCAGGCGAGGTTTTCCGTAGAAAGCGAAATCGGAATCACGGTCAGGCCCTGTGCTTCATTCATCCCGGCCAGCCACCAGGCCGTGGGGGAATCGCAAATGAGCAGATCGATTCTCCCTTTTTCCAGCGCCTTGCCTGCTTCCTGAGCGGAATCATAAGCCTTGCGTTTGGCATGCGGAAATTCCTGTTGCACCAGATAATCGCCAGTGGTCGCCTTCAGGACGCCCACTTTTCCGGGAGGTTCAATCGGGAATCCGAAAACGTATTTCCCGGCGTCCTCGCGCCGCACCAATACCGTCTGGGCGATAGTCAAATAAGGCTGGGCAAAGGACACGCGCAATTGGCGGGCTAGCGTTATGGACATGGTTGACATGATGATGTCAGTTCGCCCGTCTGCCAGCGCAGGAATCTGGTCTTCCCAGTCAAGCTCGACAAACTGGATTGGGCGGTTCAATTCTTTGCCCAACGCTTTGGCAAAATCAACTTCCACACCGGCCAGCGTACCATTTTCTTTGTAAACCATGGGCGGGAAATGGGGTGTCACTCCGACCTTGAGTGGCGCCGGCCCAGCTGGCGGGTCGCCCAAAGCAACAACCAGAGAGAAAGCGAGCAGCCAGAAGAAAGCGAAGCGGCGAGTCAGTTTCATAATATTGTTGGATTTCTATACAAATTTATTCTTATTGCTGACAGATTCCAATTGAAATGATGGCGCGGGAAGGAAAGTGCCTGGTATGGATAAGATGTAACCCTATTGACACCAGCCACCTCCGACTCTATGAAATGTCTTCATACCTCTGATTAAGGGTTACACCAATAAACCAAACTTGCAATCCTGTAATTCTCCGCGACAAAGCCGGGGACAATCGCCGGCCATTCTGATTTCTCAATAAGAATACCCTACTCTGTGACAAATACAAATACTTACAAGGCACGGGTCTGCATCAGAGGAACCGGCCTACGGAGCAGATTTTAATTTCAGTTGCTTTGTTCCCCGCTGCCTGCGTCTTCCAGTTTGCTCATGACCGCATCAAGGTTGAAACTCGCTGGTTTCTGACGAATCGGAAATTCCTTGAACGAATCAATCCATTGCGCAACGACGGCCTGTGCCGGAACAAGAATGTAGGCACGATGGAACATCCAATCGTCATATTCAAATGAAGTGTCACCGCGTTCAAAAGGGTCAGAGCGCAGATTAAAGATTTCAGGGATTCGTTTGTGAGTAAACTCGTCCTGCCAAATGGCAACACCTGTCTTATTATTTTCGACGAAGTCCAGTTTCCAATTCAAAACGCGAATGGCAAACAAATCACCGTCATCGCTCCAATACAGAAATTCTTTGCGCGGCGAGTTGGTGACGGCTCCCGTGAAGTAAGGCAACAGGTTGTAACCGTCCAAATGAACTTTGAAGGTCTTATCGCCGCATTGATAACCTTTTGCGACTTCTGCGACTAAATTCGGGTCGCCAGCGGCAGCGGCAAAAGTTGGGATAAAGTCTTCGTGGCAGAAGAAATCGTTATAAATTGTGCCGGGCTTAATGATGCCGGGCCACCGGATCAATGTAGGCACGCGGTAGGCGCCTTCCCATCCAGTGGCTTTTTCACCCCGATACGGCGTGCTGCCGCCATCCGGCCAACTCATCATTTCCGCGCCGTTGTCGCTGGTATAAACAACGATGGTATTACTGGTGATGCCAAGGTCGTCCAGGGTATTGAGGAGCCGGCCCACATCGTCATCGTGCTCAGTCATACCGTCAGCCTCAATGCCGAGGCCGGTGATGCCATTGTATTTTGGGCTGAGATGGGTAAAGACGTGCATGCGGGTTGAGTTGAAGTAGCAAAAAAACGGCTTACCCGCTTTTGCCTGTTTATTCATCCAGTCGATGGCGGCATCGGTAAACTCGGTATCAATCGTTTCCATGCGTTTGGTCGTCAGCGGGCCGGTATTCTCAATCCTTTGTTTGCCAACCGGACCAAACTGGGGATCCACTGTTGGGTCGTTAGTATCAGTCGCCCATGTATGCAGGACACCGCGCGGGCCAAATTTTTTGCGAAACGCCGGGTTCTTGGGATAGTCTGCATTCTCCGGCTCTTCCTCGGCATTCAGGTGATAGAGATTGCCAAAAAATTCATCGAAGCCGTGGACGGTCGGCAGGAATTTGTTCAAGTCACCCAGATGGTTTTTCCCGAACTGACCGGTAGCATAACCATAATTTTTCATGAACTCAGCCACGCAAGGATCCCTTGGGTCCAAACCGATATCTGCGCCCGGCAAGCCAACTTTTGTCAGGCCGGTGCGAATGGGTGATTGCCCGGTGATGAACGCCGCCCGCCCGGCGGTGCAACTTTGCTGGCCGTACCAACACAGGAACATTCCTCCCTCTTTTCCGATGCGGTCAATGTTGGGTGTCCAGTATCCCATGTCGCCACGATTATAGATGCTGGTGTTATACCAGCCGATGTCATCGCCCATGATGACGAGGATGTTAGGTTTGTTTTGCGCCTGCGCACCGGAGACTGAAAGCAGCAAGGTGAGCACAGCCAGCAGGGCGATTCCGGTACGACAGATCCATTGAGAGATGATATCCTTTTTTTTCATATATCCTTTCTTCAGTTATGGTTACATAACGCCACGGGGCCACGTCGGAGAAAAAAAGCCCATGGCCATTCTCTATCACCACAACCAGACTCTACCAAGTCTTTTTTTCAGGAATCAAAAGAGAAAATACGCTTCCAATCGTTTTTCATGCTGATGACTGTCCAGCCGTCCTTTTGCGCTTCGTCGTAAAGTTCCTGCGTGAAGGTGCCGACTTTAGAATCCGGCAAGCCCTGCGCGGGGCCATAAGCGTATTCGCGCTGCGCATCGTCATGCAGCACCAGCATGGAGAGCCGTGCACCCCGGCCGGCCTTAGTATATTCCAGCATCTGCCGGTCACCGGTGGAGTTGCCGAACGACGCATAAGGCCGGCGGCCGATCATCATGTGGATGCCTTCAGGCTTGCCGGCGTTGTTATCATTCAACAGGAGCTTGGGATCTTTGGTCAGGATGGGCTTGCCTTCCTCATTATAACTATAACTGACACCACCCATGGTACCGACAATCTGCTCGGGGGGAATGCCGTAGGTTTGTTCCGCGTACACGCGCACGAAATCCTGACCTCCGCCGGTGACGATGTAAGTCTTGAAACCATTGGCGCGCAGGTATTGCAGGACCTCCTGCATCGGCTGATAAGTGACACCGGTATAGGGCCGGTTCCAGCGATGGTTTTTGGCGCTGGCCAGCCATTCTTTCACTTCGGCCTGAAACCGGTCCGTCGTCATGCCGGTGAGCGTAGCCATAAGAATTTCCTCAAGGCCTTTCATCGAGAGCCGCCCAATGGCTTCGCGGTCGCCGGACAAAATGGTTTTGTATGGCTCAATGTCTTTTAGTTCCGGCTTTTCTTTCGCCAACACTCCCACACGATCCAGGCAATACATGACCTGCGAATACATCGGTTTCTCAACCCACAACGTGCCGTCCTGGTCGAAGGTGGCGATGCGTTCCTCCGGCGGCACAAATTGCGCGCTGCCCTGGGTGGTGGTGGCCTGGACAAAATCAACAATCGCCTTTTTGGCCGGGCCATCGTTCCATGAAGGCAGCGGCTCGCCAGCAACGGCATTCGCGGCGGCGGGGGGACTTGATTCTGCCTGGGCACTGGCTTTGCAACCGGCCAAGACTGTGACAGTGGCGGCAGAAGCCGCCGCGTTAATCAGGAATGTGCGACGATTTACTTTCATAATGAATGATCTTTCGTGGTTTCTGACGCACGGTTTCAGGATTGAAAATCCCAACTCTTCAGCTCTTCCCGGGCGGTTCCGAAGTTGCCAAGATGATAAACTCCCGCTCCCGTGAGCGAGAAGGTAAAGTCATCAAATTTCTCGTCCAGCATCTGCTTCAGATAATCCTGGGGAGCGATGCCGATGGTCACGTGAGGGTTGAATTTATCGCCAATTTCGTCCGGGACGAAGTGCTCCACGTAGTCAATGGTTGGCTGGTTGATGTCCGGGTCTTCTTTTGTAGTAACGAACGCCGCAGCGGTGCCCATCTTCACTGTAAACGGAGTGATGGCATCTACCAGTTTTTGCTGGTACCGAATAAGGTCGTCGGTGGGTCGAATCACGATCCCGGCCAGGCCAATTTCTTTCCACGGGATGTAATAATACTTGTACGCCGTCAACGTCCAGGTGGCCGGCTTCTCCCCGGCGAGAACATCACCAACGGCCTCGTATATTTTGTCTAAATCTTTCGTTTTCCCATACCGTTGGAGACAGGAGATGTGCGGGTGATGCGTTGAATCCAAGGCGAAGCCCCGGGGGAAGACCGCGAGCAGGCGCTGGTTAGCTGCCATGGCATGCTGGACCAACGTATCGTCCGGCTTAAGCACTGTGTCAATGGCCGTGACGTCGGAACCGGATTCATCTGCTGAGCCAGAGGCGCAACCACCCAGGACCGTCACGGTGGCGGCAGAAGCGGCCGCATTAATCAGAAATGTACGACGCGATATGTTCATAATCTATTTCCTTTGTTTTATTGTTAACTTCACCTGTGAATGCGCGGGCCGCCTTTACAGGCAGCCCGCGTGGTTCACACTTGAATAGACTCTCTTATTCGCCTTCGTGTTTTTTGATCATCTCCTGGACCTGCCGCTTCACGGCATCCAGGTTGAATGACGCCGGTGCCTGCATGGGCGGATAGTCAATGGCGGACAAGGCGAGGTTCTCGACCGCTTTTTGGACCATGACAAACCGCCAGAATTCGCGGGCATAGAATTCATTCATATAACCGCCGCCAAGATCGTTCATGTCTTCGCCCCGGATGGAAGGCGTCCGCTCGAAGGGATCTTCGCGCAGATTCACGATCATCGGCATGTCGGTGGTGATCTTTTCTCCCGGCCAGCCGTACGGCTGCTGGACGAATTGGAACTTGAAATCATCCAGGCGGACGGCTCCAAGCACAGCTCCGCCGAAATACCAGATCTCATGGCGTTTGGACGGGCCGGCACCAGTGATGACATCCATCTGGTCGTAACCGTCCAGGTGGTTCTTGTAGGTTTGATCGCCGTACGTCCAACCTTTGAGCAGGTCGTCGGTAATATTCGGGGCGCCCGCGGCGTCGGCCAGGGTCGGGAACCAATCGAGGCCCGAGAAGATGCCGTTCTCGACTTTTCCGGCAGGAACGTGACCAGGCCAACGAATAATGGCTGGAGCACGGAAACCGCCTTCATAAGTGGTGCCTTTGGTGGCCCGGAAGGGCGTCATGCCGCCGTCCGGCCAGGTGAATACTTCCGCGCCGTTGTCGGTGGTGAAGATGACAATAGTGTTGTCTGCTTCGCCGATGTCGTCCAGGTGCTTCATCAATTGGCCGACATTATCATCCATCTGGGCCATGCCGGCCTCTTCTACATTGTAGCCGCTGTCGTGGCTCATCATCTTCTGGTATTCCGGCGAGAGATAAGTGAAGACGTGCATGCGGGTGGTATTGTGCCAGATGAAGAACGGCTTGCCGTCCGATTTGGCCTTGTCCATGAAGGCGCAAGTATTGGAGACCAGCACGCTGTCGAAGGTCTCCATGTCATATTTCGCGGGACGACCTTCCTGCCAGTTCTGCATGTCTTTCATGTTGGGGAATGGCGGCAGCGGACCTTCGTCTTCAATTTTTTGCTTACCGATTTTGCCCCAGCGCGGCTGCTCGGTCGGATCATCGGTGTCCGTGGCCCAGCTATGCACGAGGTCGCGCGGGCCGGTTTTATCAATCCAGTCCTGCGGATAATCGAACCAGTAGGGGTCTGACATCGCGTCCAGGTGATAGAGGTAACCAAAGAATTCGTCGAACCCGTGCACAGTGGGCAGATATTTATTCAGGTCACCGAGATGGTTTTTACCGAACTGGCCGGTTTCATAACCTTGTGATTTCAACACCGTGGCCAGGGTGCAGGCTTCGGCTGGAAGACCGACGTCAGCGCCCGCCTGACCGACCGTGGTCAGCCCGGTGCGGATGGGAAGTTCACCGGTGATAAAATTCGCGCGACCCGCCGTGCAACTGGCTTCGGCGTAATAATCGGTGAACCGCATGCCTTCGCTAGCGAGTTTGTCCAGGTTGGGTGTTTTGCCGGACATGATGCCCTGGTTGTAAGCACCGATATTAAACCAACCAACGTCGTCACCCATGATGACAATGATGTTAGGTTTTTTGCCGGTGGATTGCGCTGTAGCACTGGTGGCCAGACCGAGCGCCGCAGAAGCACATAGTGCCGCCAGACCGCAGTTCAGTAGTTTATTTTGTTTCATTTTTGTTCCTGTTTTTGGTTTGTTTTCTAATATTTTTCCCCTGTCTCTTTCTTTCTCATTGATTTACCGCACAGAAATTTTCATCGACGAAAGCCGCCGAAACCACCCCCGCCACCAAAGCTATGAGCAAACCCGCCACCACCACTAAATCCGCTAAAACCGCCGCCACCACCACCGAAGCCGTGGAAGCCGCCCCACCCGCCGCCGCCACCATGGGACCAGCTATCAAACCGTGACGCGCCTTGCGATTGACCACTGCTTTCGCGGTCGAAATCATTCGAGTAGCCGCCGCCATCCCCGGAGAACGAGCCGGAGGATTTGTCCACGGACTGCCAAGAGCCGGTGCTGCTGTTATATTTTTGCGCGCCCGAGGCCTGGTTGTAGCTGTACAGGTTGCCGTCTTTATCCGCGGACATGTTGCCGTTGTCCCATGAGAGTGAGTTGCCATTATTGACATTGCCCATGGAACCGGAACTTTCGCGGGCATAGGAGCCGTTGTACGCGTTCCCTGCCGCCGCTGTCTGGCCATAGGCATAGCGACCTGATGAGGGGTTATACCAAGAGCCGCTTCGGGCAGCGGCCGCATTACCTGTGTATTGATTAAAGGCCGCGCCACTGCTCCCATAGCCGTGGGCACCGGTGTATGGATTGAACGTCGAAGCGCTGCGGGTGGCCCACTGGTTACCGGTGAAGGCATTGTAACCGTAAGAACCGGATGTATGAACAGAAGTTCCCCAATGCGTGTAATAATTGCAGGCGTTGACGTTGCAATGGGCGTAGCTATAGCCGTAACTCCCCGCCCAGCCATAGCAACCCCAGTAAGGTTGACAGCAACAGGTGGTACAGAACCCGAACGAAAATCCTACCGCCGCTCCCATGGCAAATGATGCACCGTAACCATACGTAGGCGGCCAGCCGACCCAGTATGGTCCATAGATGTCCGGCGGATAATAATATCCTGTGCCATAGACCACGACTCCGTCCGCCGTAAGTACCGTACCCATATAACCCGGGGTATAACCCACATAAACCACGGAGGGGGTATAGCTGTAAACGTAGGCATAAGTGACGTAATGGATCGGGCAACTGGTTGGGATGGTATAAATGGCCGGCGGAACCGACGTAGCCGCCACCCAGGGACCTTGCGGTGACCTAGACAAGAACCATACGCCGCCCTGACACGCATAATAATCGCCCTGTCCCACCATAATGACCGGCGTTTGCGAATTGTTGGCGTAAGAGAGAAGCGTTCCTTCGATCGGCACAAAATTTGGCGCACCATAATAATTGACCTGAAGCGTCGCCTGCTCGCGCTGGACGGTGGCCGTCTGCGGGATGGTATTCGCAATGACTGCTTCCTGCGCCTGCGGCGTACCCGGGACGGACATCAAGACATTTGATTTATCGCTATCCGGAGGAATTTTTTGGAAATCTGCCGGAAGTTCGCCGGCCGAGACAAAGGCCCAGGCGCCCTGCAGGCTGGACGCCTTAAACCAGCGGCCGGAAATGAGGACGTAGTAACTGGAGTTGCTGGGATAGTAAAAAATGGCGCTGCTGGTGTTTTGCACACAGAGCAGGCCCGTACCGGGGATGGATTGCAGGTTCGGGCTGCCCGAGGTCTCGAGCAATTCTGCGGCGCCCGTCGAAACAAAAATCTGCTTCACGATCGGCGCATCCGGCCCGGAGGGATGCAGCGGGTCAACCTGCTTCGTGGCCAGCGCAGCGGACAAGGCTTTGGAAATGTCCGAAGGAGGAACCGCTGCAACAGTCCATGGGCCGGTAAGGGCCGATGCGCTGAACCATTGGTTGTCGGCGAAAAGATAATAATTCTGGAGCGTCGTATTAAAGAGCAGGACGTTTCGCGTGTTGATCACACGCTGATAATTGCCAGTCAGATTGTTTAACACTGGCGAGCCGTCCACCAAAACCAATAACGACGGCACGGTGGCATAAAATATTTGCGGCGGGGTGTTCAGCACCTGCTGTGCTTTGGCCTTTACCATGTCTGAGGAAACCGAGAGGATGGCTTCAAGATGATCGAGCGGAATGATTTTTACAGACTGTTCCACGGACGCCGTCAACATTGTGCGATACTGGTCCTCCATGGATGGGCGGGTCGGGAACGTCATCTGGGTAATTTGAAAATCCTCCAGCGTGACGAGGCGGTTAAGTTTATCCACATCGGTGCGGGCGTTGAAAAAAACGATCCCATACGTTTCGTTGGTGGTGCCTGCCGGACGAGCCGCCACGACGAACCTGCCTGAAAGCTGGTTGCCCGGCCAGCTCGAAATCTGCGGCTGGTAAACCGCAAACTGGTAACCATTGGTGGCATAAAAACGTGGCCATTGCAGCGCCTGAGCATCGATGACCGGACCGCCAGCCGGCGGTGTCCCCTTGTAGCGAATGGCCACGCCCACGATAACCTGGCCGATAATGGGCGTCTCCATCTGTGCGAACCATGGGCCGGCAACCGATTCACCCACAACTTGGTTCTGGTCCGACACAATCACCACCGCATTGGCACCCATTTTGCCAGCCGCATCCTGCAGGGACGTGGTGATTTTTTGCGCACTGACTTTGTCCGTATTGGGCTGGGCGGTCACTTCGCCCAAGGACTGAAATGGCTCGTCCGGCCATTGATGCAAAATGGGGATCTGGGCGGGATCCTCGGAACGCGGATACTTCGGCACGTCCACATATCGTATGCTATTGATGGAAACCGTGTTACAGCCCGTTACTGCAAGCATTACCGCAAGCACAACAGACGACCGAAACAAAAATTGGACACAAGTTCTCATGGATATTTTCTTCTAAGGATTCAGCTTTAATATTTCCCTGCCATATATCGCCTGCACGGCTTCTTTCTGCAGGCGTTCCAACTGTTTAACTGCCTGTAACAACAAAACGTTATCACAACGAAAAATTACCCGACGGACTTTTTTCAAAAAGTTATTCACAGCGTAAGTTATTTTTTAATAATAACGCAAAAAACTTTTTAAAAATCAATCCAAGTACAAAAGCAAAACTGACTTTTTAACTTTCTTGCGTTTACTGCCTAATACTAAATAAAACAAACATCCCTTGGCATGCCTCGAGACTGGATAAACCGGGGCGACATGCCCGTCGCCCCGGTTTCGATTCTTTCTAAATTGTTACTTTAAAACTTCCTAAATGTTTTTAGTTACCTGTCGGCAACGGAATGCTGACGCCATCTTTTTTCATTTCATCCCGCACCCATTGGAAACGCTCGTAATCTGTCAGGGTAATAGGACCAGAATAACCTTCGCTCTGAAGCTTGCGCGGCGGATATTGGATATAGGTTTTCATAAGAGCCTTGATGGCCTCATTGAACGTAATGATGGTCCAAGTATGCTCGGTGTAATTGTTCATGAAGACATCATAACGTTCCTGCGGATCTTGCCAGAGGTCGAAGACCTGGGGAACGGTAGCGACATAGGATTCAGCGCCTTTCCAACCGAGGTTAGAGTCCACGGAGAGACCACCAGTTTGTGCGCCGTCATCACCACGCAGATTAAATACGGCTTTGTAATTGCCGACACGGACTGCGCCGGGAGTGAGCTCATTTTCCGTAAAATAAAACCAGGAGTTGCGGGGATCAGGACCGGTGCCCAGCAGCACGGGCGTAATGTCATAGCTGTCGAAGATAATCGGTTGTCCGTCGCGATCCTTCTCTGGCAATTTAATGCCGGCGACAGAAGCGAACGTGGCCATCAGGTCGAGACCGCCAACAATGTCGTGGTTGCGCACACCGGCCGGAATTTTCCCGGGCCAAATAGCGATAGCGGGCACGCGATTGCCGCCTTCACGAACCGTTCCCTTGGTGCCGCGGAAAGGGGTGTAACCGGCATCTGGATAGACGTCCTGCCAGGCGCCGTTGTCTGTGGTGAAAAAGACGAGCGTATTTTTATCCAAGCCAAGTTCCTTGAGCTTGTCCATGACATGGCCAATGCGCGTGTCGAGTTCGACCATAGAATCGGCAAATTTTGTTTTGGACATTGATTTCCCTTTAAATTCGGGGGCCGGCATGTTGGGCTGATGCACCTTCATGAAGTTGATGTTGATGAAGAACGGCTGGTCAGGATGCTGCGAGGCTTCTTGCAGGAAGTCGAGGCCGTCCTGTTCCACATATTTGTCCATGAAGGGGATGCCTATCACGCCTTTGTCCGGGGTGTCGACATATTCGCCGTTCACCTTGAAATCCTCATGGGGCGGTTCACCGGCGTTGCCGGACAAGGAACCTTTCGTTACTTTGTTGAACATGTCGCGCAACTTGGGGTCCATGTCGGGGAACCAATTCGGGTCGCCGTAAGTATAGGCATTGCAGTGATAGAGAAAGGCGTGCCTCATCTCATCGTAACCCTGCGCATTGGGCAGTGCGTAATCTGATTCGCCTAAATGCCATTTGCCGGTGAAATAAGTACGGTAACCGGCTGTTTTGAGCACGGAACCCAACGTCCATTCCGCGTGGGGCAATCCGCCGCCCTGGCCCTGGAAGGCCACAGTCGTCATGCCGCTGCGGTTGGGAATGCGTCCGGTCTGAATGGCAGCACGCCCAGGCGTGCAACTGGGTTGCCCATAACATGAGAAGAAGGTCATGCCATCATCGGCCATTTTGTCAATGTTAGGCGTGGGCATGCCACGACCAACACCACCGCCGTAAGGCCCAAGATCGCCCCAGCCCACGTCATCTGCCACGATTAACAGGATGTTTGGTTTTTGTCCACCACTGCTACCCGCTGCCTGTGCCTCGACACGATAAGTCAAACCAAGTGCCACTAGAACAGATAACGCGGCAAGAGCGCGGCTCATTAATTGATTTCGTTCCATATTGCTTGTCTCCCTTCCTGGTTGTTTTGTTTTTACTCTTCTTTGCCCTTCGTGTTTTTGGCTTCCCCTGAATTTGCCTGGACTTGTTCCGGCGTAGAAGTCACACAGCGAAAGCTGATATGGCTCATGCCCGTGTCCGGAGTTTCACCGCGCCGCGCGCTGGGCCGGTAACTCTCACAGTAATTGATGTTACAAAGATATGAACCGCCTTTGACCACGCGCTTGGCTGCATAGGGATCCAAAGGATCAAAACTGCTGCGCGGCCCGGACGGGTTCATGGAGCAAACCGGGTCCTTCTCTTCCAGTTGTTTGTGCTCATCGGCGCGATACCAGTCATCACACCATTGCCAGGCATTCCCTGCCATGTCGTAAAGGCCGTAGCCATTTGGGGGGAATGAGCCCACGGGCGCAAGGCCGGCAAAGCCATCGGCCTTGTCGTTGTAATAAGGAAACTTTCCGGTCCAAATGTTCGCCATGTATTTGCCGTTGGGCGTAAAGTCGTCGCCCCAGGGATAACGTTTATTTTCCTGGCCGCCGCGCGCGGCGTATTCCCACTCCGCCTCGGTGGGCAGGCGTTTGCCCGCCCACTGGGCGTAGGCCTTGGCGTCGTACCACGAAATCTGCACGACCGGATAGCTGCCCTTGCCCTTGATGTCCGTGCCGGGTCCGCCCGGATGCTGCCAGCTGGCGCCCGGCGTCCAGCGCCACCACTGGCTGATATCCTGCAAATCCACGGCGTTGGTCGTGCCGACGAAGACCAACGAACCCGCCACCAGGACACTGTCATCCGGCTTGGGGGTATTAGGCGGCAATTGCTGTTTTAATTCATCCCAATCCGGTTTTTTCTCAGCGGTCGTGACGTAACCGGTCGCGTCCACGAATTTCTTGAATTCATCGTTCGTGACGTCGTGCTTATCCATCCAGAAGCCATTGATCTTCACATGATGGGCCGGGCGTTCATTGGAAAAACTGCGCGGGTCGTCCGTGCCCATGACGTATTCACCCGCCGGAATCCAAACCATGTCATTGGTTGCCGGGGGCGCGGCAAAAGCCGCGGATAGAATCCCCTGAAAGCCAAACAACGCGCCCGTTACGATGAGACGGGCGCGTTGAAAGCCGGCTTTCATGGCTTAAATCTTTAGGTATCTGGAGCCCCACTGGTTCCCATGTCGATGCGAGCAATATTATTGTGCGGGAGAAGCCTGCATTACCTGGTTAGTTGGCACGGTGGATCCCATAGCGGTACCCAGACTCCGGAAATCATCGGAGAGCGAACCGAGTGATCCTTTTAATTTATTGCCGTTGGTCGTGGCCGTGGCCACGGCTCCCTTAACCGATGAAATGCCCCCGACAGTAAGGTCTGAATTCAACACCGTCTGGATGTCTTTCAAGTTAGCCATGAACGGGTCGAAGTCTATCCGGACCTGGGCATAGTGCTTTTTGATGTCATTGACTTCCGTTTGGACCGAGTCCCGGCGCTTCTGGGCGGCATTCTTAATGTCAGGATTCATAATCGTAGAAATCTTGGCATCCCAGTTGGTGAGATAGATCGTGGCGTTATTCCGCGCGCTGGCAACGCTATCCTGCAAGCTCTGGTACATCGTTTGAAGGCCGTTGACGTTGTCGTTGTACGCTTTCAATTTGGGCTCCAGGTTACCCGACGGATTGTTGACGAGATCGTTCAGCGAGCCGAGGGTTTGGTCAATGTTGGTAATGCCCAGGGACACTTTATCCGCGGCAGTCATGAGGCCGGCGCTGGTAGCCGCACCCTGTTGGTAGTTTTCTTTGGAGGCGCATCCGGCCAGGACGGCCAGTGCCGCTGTGACGATCACTGTTGCGATGAGGTTTGTTACGTTAGTTTTTTTCATAGGTTTGTTATTTGCTAAAAGTGTTAGTTTTTTCGAAATCCAAATTGATTGCCACGCCACAAATCTGAAACCTGGAACAGTGTCTCGCCAAATTAAAACCGGCGATGCCTAAAACTCCTCCGCTGGCCTGATTTCCCCCAGGCTCAATGTCCGTCCTGTCCAAGTTTTGCTTTGCACCTGTAAACGAATTCATAAGGCAAAACAACGACCAACCTCAACTGCGACCAAATATATATCACAGGGGATTGGGTTGAAAACAACAAAATTTCACGCCCAGACTCTTAACGTCCTTTCGGATAAATATATATACAATTAGGCGGCGACCGTGCACGGCGTCAGGATGGCATCGGTCATGCCGTGAATGATCTTTTTATCGGCAGGAACAACCGTTGCCAAAATGCCACCGATTTGCGCACGGGCGGCATCGCCTTCACCGCCAATAAAATAATAGGGGCACAATCGCACGCGGCCTTTCATCGGAACGGGCTCACCTTTGTCAAAGTCAAACCAGGAGGACTCCACGAGTTTGGGTTTTTCGTACCGTTGCAAGACAAACGGCGACTGGGCAAAACCGGAAATGGCTTCATCCACTGCGGCCGCCCAATCGGCCTGCGGCAAATCGCTGCCCATGAAAACACCGCGTGCGCCCCACGCTTTCTCAGAAAAACCCGAGACCTTCAGGATCAATTCACGGTCGCGTTGCGAGAGCGATTTCAATTGCTGCCAATCGGTTAAATGTAGCTCCGGAAAGGCCGCGTGCGGCGGCAAGGGGGCAGGGTCAACCAGCCAGGTATAGGGAACGATACGTTTCAGGCGCGCAAAGAAACTGTCGCCCAGTTCCTGCCGCCAGAAATCGCGCAGGTTCCAGTTCCATAAAAGCGCGAAGAGCATCTTTTCTTCAAAGATGGGTTTAGGTGGCGGGGTCAGGGTTATTTTCTTTTCTGCCGCCAATTCAAAAATTTTCTTCGCGCTGGAAATGTTTGGCAAATCAAACAGTTCAAAGAACCGATAAACAGCATCGCCTTCGCTAAAATCTTCAAACTTTGAGTCGCGCACCTTGAACTTCGGATTGTGGTCCGCGAGCCATTCCATTTCCGGGCGATAGGTCGCGGCTTCTTCGGAAACCACAAGATGCACCATTTTGGCGTTTCCAAAAATCGACTCGAATCCCTTGGCCATCCCATTGGAACCACCGATGACTTGCGCGCCCAATCCGCCGTATGTTTGGTTTAGCCATGCCGTGAGCCCAATGCCGCCGGGCACCGAATCCAATTCAGTAATACTGAAGCCGTTTTCCGTGAGCAAAATGTCCGGGCGAATGACACGCGGGACATCGTTCTTAAAAGCGGGCGAGCGTTGCAGGGCAATCAACTCCGCCGGCTTGCCTAAATCCAGCCAGCGCGCAATCCATTCGGGCTGCTTGCCTTCGACGCTCCGGCGATAAAGCAAATTGACTGCGCGATAGAATTGAAGGATAACGCGACCGAGCGAATCGATTTCTTTGGCAACATGCGGGTCGAGCGCGAACGGCGCGGTCGCCGTACGCCATTCCATTCCGGCGAACAGCCCGGTGGTTGGGCGCGCGTTGCGAACAGCCGTCGCTGTCTCTTGTGGCGACATGGCAATCTTAGGTACGAACCTGCCCGTCGCCAATGCCGATCCATTTATAGCTCGTCAATTCGTCCAGGCCCATCGGGCCGCGTGCACCAATTTTGTCCGTGCTGATGCCGATTTCCGCACCCATGCCGAATTCGCCGCCGTCTGTGAATCGCGTACTGGCGTTCCAATAAACGGTTGCCGA
>DATJXK010000194.1:0-28832 GCA_035500235.1 Pseudomonadales bacterium
ACCTGTTAATTAGTTAGAGCCTTGCGGACTCGGCTATTGATAGCTCGCCCTCACCCCGGCCCTCTCCCCCAGGAGAGGGGGAATCGCCGTCCGATTGTTTGGAACGACAACGACCGTATCGGTTCAGAAGGTTAATTTGAATCTGAAGGCTTGCGACCGATGGGCAGCCGCACTTTGAAGCGGGTCTCACCAGGTTTGGACTCGAATTCAATTTCGCCGCCATGGCGATCGCCGACGATGCGGTTGCAAATGATAAGTCCCAGGCCGGTGCCGGAACCGACGCTCTTGGTCGTGAAAAATGGCTCGAACATGTGCGACTGGACTTCGGCGGGAATTCCCGGGCCGTTGTCCACGATTTCGACGACAACCTGGTCATCGTCTTTAAAGGTGCCGATGCAAATTTTGCCGGAACCGTTCACGGCATCAATGGCGTTATCAATGAGGTTCGTCCATACCTGGTTCAACTCGCTGCCATAAGCGGCGATGCGCGGAATGGAACGATCAAATGACCGTTCGACGGTGACATTCCGCAGCTTGTATCCCAGCATGGTCAAGGTGCTCTCAATGCCCTCGTGGACGTCCACTTCCTGCACCGGCGCCTGGTCCATGTAAGAATAGGACTTAATCGCCTTGACCAGTTCCACGATGCGATTAGTGCTTTGCTCAACCTGTGCGGTGAGCAATTTCAAATTTAAACGGGATTCGAGCCAGCCGATGGCATTGGCCCGGCAGGCATCGGGGAGTTTTTCCACGACTTCTCCGAGAAACGCTGTGTCCATGTCCGCGCTGACAAACGTCGGGGCCAAATCCCAGGCAAAAGCCACGCCGCGAGCTTCAAGCCACTGTGCGATTTCGTCCTCACGGTCGCTGCGTTCGAGATTATTGAGAACCGGAGCTTTGGCCAATTTTTCGTTGGCCTGCAATTCGGTGTTCAAAAGATGTTGCCAGTGCTCCAACTCAAGGCAGCGACTGAGCTGGCAAAGATAGGACTGCGCTTTGTTGGCGGTTTCACCCAGGTGCGCAGCAGCCCGGCGCGCGGCGGCTGCGGGATTATTCAATTCGTGCGCCAACCCCGCGGCCATGGTGCCGAGGGAAGCGAGTTTTTCCCGTTGTTGCGTATAGCCCTCCACGTTTCGCATGCGGGTGGCCGCGGAGCGAAAAACGTCGCGCGAAATGTCATGGCACAGGGTCATCATCCGCCAGAAGCCCGGCTCGTCCAGCCGGAACAACCGCGCCGGTTTGGTCACGCGCACCGTGGACAGCCAGGGGATATCCAGCAGGAGCATGATTTCTCCGAAATAACTTCCGGCGCCTTTGAGCGTCCGCATCAGGATGGTCTGGTTATCGTAATCACGGGTAATCCGGACTTCGCCTTCCAGCAGGACATGGAAAAAACCGCTGCACTCATCTTCGATGGCCAGGACCGTGCCGGGAGCTGCGGTCATGATTTCGCCATTTTTAAGACTGTCGATGCATTCCTGCTTGTCATCCGTCAAATTGGCAAATAACGGAGTGGCGCGGACTTCTTTGAGTTCACTCGGGCTCAGGCTCATAACAAACCAAGGTATTGATGGATCAGTTTTACCGCCATGGCACCTTCGCCGACGCCGGAAGTGACGCCTTTGGCGGACCGATGCCGCACATCACCTACCACGAAGATGCCCGGCACGCTGGTCTCCAGATAAAACGGATCGCGTTCCGGCGTCCATCCGGCGGGGCGTTTTCCTTCCAGCATCAAATGCTGGCCGGAAATGATATAACCCTGGGCATCCCGCATGACGACTCCCTCCAGCCAGTCGGTGCGCGGACTGGCTCCCGCATAAATCAAAAGCGCGTTGGCGGAAACGGTTTCCGTCTCGTGCGTTTTGGTATTGCGAATCGTGATCGTTTCGCAGCGTTCCGTGCCTTCCACGGCCGTGACCGCGGAGTTTAATTTTACGGTAATATTCTTTGTGGCGGCGAGCTGCTTTTCCAAATACAAAGACATAGAGTCTGACAACGCTTCGCCGCGCACGAGCATGGTGACGTGCCGGGCAAATTTGGAAAAATACATGGCCGCCTGGCCGGCGGAATTTGCGCCGCCGACAATATAGATATTTCCGTCGCGGTAGGAAAATGCCTCGGACATGGACGCGTAATAATAGACGCCCGCGCCAATCAGGCGATTCAGGCCGGGGACCTCCAGCTTGCGGTAAGCGATGCCTGTAGCAATGATGAGTGCCTTGCAACCAATCTCTGAACCGTCCGCGAGCTTCAGTACACGGGAAGGACCTTCGACGCGGACGCTTTGGACTTCCTGCGGAGCGAGAATTTCCGCACCGAAACGCCGGGCCTGGGCAATGGCGCGCCGTGCCAGGTCATTACCGCTCAGCCCGGTGGGGAAACCCAGATAATTTTCGATTCGGGAACTTAGCCCGGCCTGTCCGCCGGGAGCTTCACGTTCGATCAGCAACGTCTGAAGACCGTCGGCCGAGCCATAGACAGTGGCCGCGAGGCCGGCGGGTCCTGCGCCCACGACGACCAGGTCATAGAAGGGCAGTTCAGCCTTCGTCCTCAGTCCCAATTTTTTGGCGACGTCGGAGATGGGAGGGTTTTTTAGAAAAGAACCATCCGAAAAAATGACAACCGGCAAACAGTCGGCCCCGGCGTTGGCACTTTCCAGAAGGCTTTTGGCGTTCTCGTCGTCCTCGACGTTGAGCCATTGGTGCGGCACGAAATTGCGTCCCAGAAAATCGCGGATGTCGTTCGATTGCGGAGACCACCGGTGGCCAATGACGCGGACGCCATCAAATTCGGGACGCCATGCAGCCTGCCAATCGTCGAGCAAATCATCCACGACGCCGTAGAGACGTTCCTCCGGTGGATCCCACGGCTTCATCAGGTAGTGGTGAATGTGGACGTTATTGATGGCGCGGATAGCGGCATCAGTGTCCGCATAAGCCGTCAAAAGGGCACGCTTGGATTCCGGGTAAAATTCAAGGGCCTTTTCCAGAAATTCAACGCCCGACATGCGTGGCATCCGCTGATCTACCAGGAAAAGCGCTACGGCTTCGTTGCGCAGCTTCAATTGCTTTACACCTTCAAGGGCGGAAACACCGGAATCGGCGGAGATGACACGATAGCGGTCGCCGTAATGGCGGCGCAGGTCGCGCTCGACGGCGCGCAAGACGTCCGGGTCGTCGTCAATAGTCCAGATGACAGGCTTTGGCATAATCAGTTATTCACGTACAATATCATGTCCGTCCAGTCAGCCTACATTATTGAGGGGGAGCTGTCGCCGTTTTTTCCTTGGCTTTCCCGGAACGCGATGGCCAGAGGGCCATACGGTCCAGCAGCCGGTCGCGAATGACGAGCGTATGAAATAAAACCGCCGTCAGATGCGCCAGGAACGTAAAGAATAGCAGATAGGCGAGAATCGTATGCGATTTGCGCAGAACTGCATAAAGGAATGGGTTTGCCGGCAGAATGGGCGGCAAATGCACCGGCCCGAACATGACGATGGGATAGTGTCCCGCCGATAACATTCCCCAGCCGACCAGCGGCAAAGCCAGCATCAGTGCATACAACAACTTTTCCGAGGCTGAGGCGATGCGCCGTTCGAGCGCGGACATGGTAGGCGGAAACGGAGGCAGCGTCGTGAATATGCGATTGATGAGCCTGATGACTGCTAAAATCAAAATCATGATGCCCAGTGGACGATGGATGGCGACCAGCCGGTGGTAATCGCCCAAGGAGGAAACCATGGCTACGCCGATGAATAACATTGTCAAAAGCATCCCCGCCATCAGCCAATGCAGGATGCGCGACTGAAGGGCAAATTGATTCGGATTTTTATTCATCTTACTTTTCAGTTTCGGCCGTCGAAATCGCGCTTGGCTCCTTATGCTCGCCTTCCCGTTTAGTGAACGATCGCGCGTAGACCGCCGAACGGGCGCTTAACAACGGATCGTCTGAAGCAATGATGCCATTGGGCAGCACCAACGGATCAAAATTGATATCGCGTACAACGCTGGTTTCTTCGCTCTTAACATTATTGATGGTCAGTGTTCCGACATCAATTTGTTGCCGGTCCGATGGCCAGGGCAGGGTAGCATCATTAATCGGGTCGCCCGGTTGGGCAACGGTAATAACCAGATGCCACTGCAATGGATGTGGATGAATGCTTTCAATCAGCGCATCGAACAAATAATTCGTGTCCGTTTGCCGGGGGTCTGATGTGCTAATCGGTTCAAATGGCTGGGCCGGCACCAGCGACCAGCGGACCCACGTGACCGTGCCATGGTCATTGACGAAGCCAAAGGCGTTTAAACTATTGAACGTGCTATTGGCGAAACCGGAGGACGTGGGATGGGTCTTGAATAATTGGACGGCTTTGGCGGATTCAGGATATTCGGTAAAAAAGGCCTGCATCTTTTTCGGGTCAGGTTTTCCCGTCTCGGGGACCGGGGCCGACGCCAGCAGCAGATCGTAAAATGCCTGTGGCGTAGCTGCGGGGAAAACGGGCAGGTTAACCATGGCCGTACGCCATTCTTCGCCGTTCGAAAGTTTAAACACAACACCCAACCCGCGCACCGTCGCGGCGGTATCGGCAGCGTAGGGATTTCCGCCGGACAACGAAAACCGCCCGATGACCGGCACGCGCCCGGGTTGAAAGATCGACGACCTGGACAGTCCGGCTCCCTGGCCGTTGCTTTCAAACCATCCGCTCACGCAGACACCTTTGGCATGGTTGCGGCGAAAACCGGAATGCACGCCGTTCAGTGTTTCAAATCTATCAATGATTTGTTTCGAGGTGAGAGTGCGCGGTGTCAGCCAGCCGCCGGTGTACGCAAATAAACCGGCAATCGCTGCAATCACCACGCCAATGAACCCCAGTCGCAGGATCAAATTTGTTTTGGACAAATCGGATGGTAACATTGGACCTTTACGTTTTGGCCGGAACTGCGGCAAACAGCGAATTGAGCCCCTCGTGCATGGTGGGGTGGGCGAAGATGGCATCAGCCAATGTGGTGTAAGGTATGCCCGCCAGCATGGCCACCTGCACAGTCGGCATCACTTCTCCGCCATCCGCCCCGAAGATGATGAAGCCCAGGATGCGATCGCTTTTGGCGTCCACCAGAGTTTTCAGGAAACCTCGTGGTTCGGAAATCGTGCGTGTGCGTAAAATCGCCGACATGGGAATTTTGGCCACGCGATAGGCGATCCCTTTTTCTTTGGCCTCGGTTTCGTTCAGGCCGATTCGCGCAAATTCAGGATCGGTGAACATGCAAAAGGGGACCTGCCGGCCGGTAGTGACCCGCTGGCCTCCCAAGATATTGTCATGAATGACGCGAAAATCGTGCTCGGAGATATGCGTGAATTGCGGGCTCCCGGCGCAATCTCCCGCCGCCCAAACGTCGGGCGCGGTCGTCTCCAGCCGTTCGTTCACTTTAATGTAGCCATGACTAGTGAGTTGCACGCCGGCCACGCCCAAACCAATGCCATTGGTGTTGGGCGTACGGCCAGTGGCCACGAGGATATCTGAACCTTGCACAATAATCTCAGAGCCATCCCGTTTGATATACAGTTTTACAGATTCCCCGGATTTGCCTTCCACGCGGTCAATGGGCGCATTGGTGATGACGTCAATTCCCTCATCCTTGAACAATTCATGCATGGCAGACGAAATATCCTCGTCCTCGCGATGAAGCAGCCGGCCATTCCGTTCAATGACCGTAACGCGGCTGCCGAAGCGGCGCATGGCTTGCGCGAATTCAAGGCCGACATAGCCGCCGCCAATCACCAGCAAATGTTCTGGAATGCGATCCAGTTCGAGAGCTTCGACATGCGTTAGGGGTTTCGCCCCGGCCAGTCCCGGGGTACTGTCAATCGTTGAATGGGTTCCGATATTGATGACTACTTTTTTCCCGTGCAGCACACTTTTTTTGCCTTCGGCGGTGGTTACCTCGATGGTTTTCGGGGCGATGAAGCGCCCCGAGCCCATGATGAGTTGAGCGCCGCTTTTTTTATACAGATCCAGGTGCAGGTCCACGAGGCCGGTGACCATCTTGCGTTTGCGTTCGCGCACCGCGGCCATGTTAATCCTGGTGTTGTCCTTGGTGATGCCAAATTCGGCGCTGCGGAAAAAATACGAAGCCACCTTGGCGCTTTGGATGACGTTCTTGCTGGGCAGGCAGGCGATATTGGGGCATGAACCGCCAATGTACTTGCGTTCAACGACGCCGACTTTCATTCCTCTTTTGCCCAGGGTCCAGGCGATGAGTTTGCCGCCTCCTCCACTGCCCAGGACAAGGACATCGTATTCTTCAGGTTGAGATGTTTGTGTTTTCATAGTGCCCATGAAATTTTGTGTTTAAGCCCGGGCGCGCGCCAGGTGACGGCCTTGGTTGCGCCGAGCCGGCAAACGTTTGAGAAAAGTCCGAATTTCCCGGCCAATTTCTACCGCATGCGTTTCCAGGGCGAAATGGCCTGTGTCATAGAAAATAATTTTCGCTGCGGGATTATCACGTCGGTAGGCCCGGGCGCCGGCGGGCAAAAAGAAAGGATCATTCCTGCCCCATACGGCCAGTGTGGGCGGCTGGTACTTGCGGAAAAATTCCTGGAACTTCGGGTACAGCGCGATATTGCTCCGATAATCGAGGATTAGGTCGAGTTGCATTTCATCCGCGCCCGGCCGCGCCAGGTAGGCCATGTCCAGCATGTAACCGTCCGGCGAAACATATTTCGGGTCGGTTCCATGGAAATATTGGATATCACGAACGACTTTAAAACTGAGCGCATCACGGCACGCCTCCCGGTTTTTTGCCGTGGGATTTTTCCAGTAATTTTTCCACGGCTCCCAGGCATCGCTGAATCCTTCCACGTACGCATTGCCATTCTGGGTGATCAGCGCGGAAATCCGGTTTGGAAAGCGGAAGGCCACTCGCAGGCCCGTCGGAGCGCCATAATCGAAGATGTAAATCGCAAATTTTTTCAGGCCAATTTTTTCGACGAAGTCCCCGATCATTTTCGCGAGGTAGTCGAACGTATTGTGAAAACCTTGGCGCTTCGGTACTTCGGAAAGTCCGAAGCCCGGGAGGTCCGGCGCGATGACATGGAAATCACCGGCGAGTTCCGGGATTAAATTTCGGAACATATGGCTCGAGGTGGGAAAGCCGTGCAGTAACAACACCACCGGCGCGGACGGACTGCCTGCCCGGCGGTAAAAGATTTTGACGCCGTTAACCTGCAAAGTATGGAACGAAACCTGGAATGTTTTTGTTGTCATAAATTTTAGAGACAAAAAAGCGAAGTAGTCACCTGGCCTCCCTCGCTATGGTTATTTTCCTTCGTTTTCCAGCGCAGCCACTTTCCCCAGTCGCCGCATGTGCCGTTCAGCTCCGCTGAATTTGGCCTTCAGAAATGTTTGGATCAAATCCCACGCCAGTTCCGGTCCCTCAATTCTTCCGCCCAGGCAAATCAGGTTCAGGTTGTCATCCTCAACCCCTTGCCGGGCGGAAAAATTATCTTCGATTAAACAGGCGCGAACGCCTTTGATTTTGCACGCGCAGATGGAAGCGCCAACGCCGCTGCCGCAAACGGCAATGCCGCGTTCCACTTTTCCGGCGGCCACCGCCCGGCCTAGTGGAATGACAAAGTCGGGATAATCATCGCCTGACTCCAGCGTATGCGCCCCAAAATCCTCAATCTCATGGCCCGCGGCGCGCAGCCGTTCAACGAGTTTTTGTTTCAGATCGAAACCGCCATGATCGGTCGCAATTCCAATACGCATAAACTTCTTCTTTAGGTGTTTACCACTGGATTCTGCCAGCCGCCCGGCGGCGTGACGGCTTCCACCTCTTTGGGTCCCCAGGTTTTGGGCTCATACTCATAAACCGGGGTGTTGCTCTTGAGCGCCGGATCCACGATGCGCCATGCTTCCTCCACATAATCTTCACGGGCAAACAACGTGGCGTCTCCGGCCATGGCATCGGTGAGCACGCGCGCATAAGCATCGCTCTCTTTCGAAGTGGGATGATGGCTGGCCACCATCTCGCCGACTATGCTTACGGATTCGTTCTCGGGCGAGATGCGGTTGACTCCAAATGCGCCCACAATCTCGGGGCTGATCCGGAAGCGGAAATAATTCGGCTTCAAATCATAGTTCGTGTACATCGTTGGCGGCAGGCGCAGGCGAATTAAAACCTCTGTGCAAGTAACGGGCAGAGATTTACCGGCCCGGATATAAAAGGGAACCCCGCGCCAGCGCCAGGAATCGATCTCCAGCTTTAGCGCGGCAAACGTTTCAACTTTGGAATCAGGCGCCACGCCGGGTTCACTGCGATAGCCCTTGAACTGGCCGCGGATAAGATTTTTTGGTTCCAGGGGCGGGATCGCCTTAAGCACCTTGACCTTTTCGTCGCGGATGGATTCGCTGTCTGTACGGACAGGCGGCTCCATCGCGAGATTGGCCATTACCTGGAACAGATGGTTTTGCATCACATCCCGGACCGTGCCGACCTGCTCATAAAACGCGCCCCGGCCCTGGACGCCGAAATCTTCCGCCATCGTGATCTGCACGCTCTCGATATGATGACGGTTCCAGAACGGCTCGAACATGGCGTTGGCAAAACGGAAGAAGAGCATGTTATGCACAGGCCCTTTGCCGAGATAATGGTCTATCCGGAAAATTGCTTTTTCATCGAATGTCTTCAGCAGGATGGCATTGAGTTCTTTGGCTGAGGGAAGATCGCGGCCAAAGGGTTTTTCAATAATGACCCTGGTCTCACCATTGCAACAATCGGCTTTGGATAATTGCTCTACGACATTGCCGAACGCGGCGGGCGGGATGGCCAGGTAATGCGCCGGCCGTTTGGCCTGGCCCATTTCCTTGCGCAAGGCCTGGAAGGTTTTGGCATCGTTGAAGTCACCGTCCACGTAATGCAGCAACTGCATCAATTTTTCAAACGCCGCCGGATCGAGCTTGCTGTGCTTTTCAATGCTGTCTTTGGCGCGGGCTTTGAGCTGGTCGAGGTTCCAGCCGGCTTTGGCCACGCCGATGACCGGCACGTTGAGCACGCCACGTTTGATCATTTCCTGGAGCGCCGGGAAGATTTTCTTGTAGGCCAAATCTCCCGTGGCCCCGAAAAATACCAGGGTATCCGATTGCGATTGGCTCATTTGGTCGCTCCTCCCTTTTTCTCCAAATGCCCGCCGAAACCAAACCGCATCGCCGAGAGCAGTTTATCCTGGTAATCAGCCTCGCCGCGCGAGATGAACCGCTGATAAAGCGCCATGGTCAAAACCGGCACCGGCACACCTTCATCCACCGCCGCCTTGATGGTCCAGCGGCCTTCGCCGGAGTCGGAGACATGGCCGGCGAACTGCGCCAGGCTGGGATCCGCCGCCAGCGCGTTCGCGGTCAGGTCCAGCAGCCACGACGAAATCACGCTGCCGCGGCGCCAGACTTCCGACACGTCGGCCAGGTTAATATCGAATTGATAATGTTCCGGGTCGCGCAAAGGGGTCGTTTCCGCATCCGTTTCCGTTTTCACTCTGCCTACGTTGGCGCCTTTCAAAACGCCCAGCCCTTCGGCATAAGCGGCCATGATGCCGTATTCAATGCCGTTGTGGACCATCTTCACGAAATGGCCGGCGCCATTGGGGCCGCAGTGCAGGTAACCCTGCTCAGAAGTGCCGCCAAGCTTTTCGCGGCCTGGCGTGCGGGGAATGTCCCCAACGCCGGGCGCGAGGGTGGCAAAGATCGGATCCAGGCGTTTAACGACCTCGTTCTCGCCGCCAATCATCATGCAATAGCCGCGGTCCAGGCCCCAAACGCCGCCGCTCGTCCCCACATCCACGTAATGAATGCCTTTCTTGGCGAGTTCCTTCGCGCGGCGGATGTCGTCCACGTAATACGAATTGCCGCCGTCAATCAGGATATCTCCCGATTCGAGCAGCGGAGCAAAATTGGCGATGGTCTGGTCCACGACTCCCGCCGGGACCATCAGCCAAACCGCGCGCGGCTTCGCCAGTTTCTTCACAAAGTCGGCGATCGAAGTGGCGCCCGTGGCTTTCTCTTTGGTCAAACCTTCTACGGCTTGCGGTGATTGATCGTAAACGACGCATTCATGGCCGCTTCGAATAAGCCGGCGCACCATGTTAGCGCCCATCCGCCCCAGTCCTACCATTCCTAATTGCATAATATTGACTCCTTTTTTCTTCTTAATTTTGTTTATTGAATCTCAGGCCCCATTCTTCAGCGTGGACGCTTCGTAAATACTTTGAATGACGGAATCCAATTCACCATTGAATTCAGTTTCGGATTGTTGGGCTTTCAAGCTGTCCAGCAACGCCCGTGAAAAGCTCGCGACCACTCCGTTATTCTTGCGCAAGCGCTCATCCGCTTCCTCAAGCGAATAACCGCCAGAGAGGGCCACGACTTTCAAGACCTTCGGATGTTTGACGAAATCGAGATAGAGGTCGCTCTTCTCCGGCAGCGTTAGCTTGAGCATTACCAATTGTCCCGCCGGCAGGGCATTGAGCTGTTCGGTGATGGCCGCCTTGAGCAGCGCTTCCGCGCCCGCTTTGTCCGGGCAATGAATGTCCACTTCCGGCTCGATGATGGGAACCAGGCCCGCGGCGATGATTTGCGCGCCGATTTCGAATTGCTGGCGAACAATGGCTTTGACGCCGGCGGCATTGGCTTGCTTTATCACCGAGCGCATTTTCGTCCCGAAAATGTTTTTGGTATTTGCCCGTTTCAGGAGCGCGCCCAGATCCGGCATGGGTTTCATTAACTGGACCCCATCCGCTTCACCGGCCAGGCCTTTGTCCACTTTCAAAATGGGCACCACGCGTTTTACGTTCCACAGATAATCCGCCGTGGGCGTTCCCTGGATATCGCGGTCCATCGTGCCTTCAAAGAGAATCGCGCCGAGGATGCGGTCTCCATTGAAACTGGGACTGGTGATGACGCGCGTGCGCATCTGGTGCACCAAAGCGAACATTTGTTCTTCATTGGACCACGCATTTTCCTGGAGACCGTAGGCGATCAGTGCTTTGGGCGTGCTGCCGCCGCTTTGGTCCAGCGCAGCCAGGAAACCGGGCTGGGTTTTGATTTTGCGTTGCTGTTGTTCTTTCAAACCGATTGTCTTCATTTCGTGCCTTTCATTTCCCGATAGCGGCGAATCAAATTGTTCGTCGAGCTGTCATGGTTCAATTTTGGTTCTGTTGGATTTTCGAGTTCAGGAATAATTCGTTGGGCGAGTGCTTTCCCCAATTCCACGCCCCATTGGTCGAACGAATTGATATTCCAAATAACTCCCTGTGTAAACACACTGTGTTCGTAAAGCGCCACCAGCACGCCGAGCATTTCAGGAGTCAGTTTTTCGGCGAGGATTGTATTGGACGGGCGGTTTCCCTCAAACACCCGGTGCAACACCAGCGGGCCTTTGGTTCCTTCCGCCTTGACCTGTTCAGCCGTTTTGCCAAAGGCCAGCGCTTCAGTTTGTGCAAACACATTGGCCATGAGCATGTCATGGTGCCGGCCGAGCGGAGTCAGCGTGTGGGCAAAGGCAATGAAGTCGCAGGGAATCAATCGTGTCCCCTGGTGGATTAATTGATAAAACGAGTGCTGCCCATTGGTGCCTGGTTCGCCCCAGAAAATCGCGCCGGTGTCGTAGTTAACGTGTTTGCCATCAAGTGTCACGTGCTTGCCATTGCTTTCCATCGTCAACTGCTGCAGGTAGGCGGGGAAACGTTTCAAGTATTGTTCATAAGGCAAAACCGCAACGGTTTGGGCGTTGAAAAAGTCCGTGTACCAGACATTCAGCAGACCCATGAGCACTGGCAGATTTCTCTCGAACGGCTCCGAATAAAAATGCTCGTCCATCAGGTGAAAGCCGCTGAGCAGGGCCTCGAAATTTTCCGGGCCAATCGCCAGCATGGTGGAAAGCCCGATGGCTGAATCCATCGAGTAACGGCCGCCCACCCAATCCCAGAAGCCAAACATATTGGCCGTATCAATGCCGAACGCGGACACTTTTTCAGCGTTGGTGGAAACCGCCACGAAATGTTTTGCCACGGCCTTCTTATCGCCGCCCAAGCCTTCGAGCGACCATTTGCGCGCGGTTTCGGCATTGGTCATTGTCTCCAGCGTGGTAAACGTTTTGGACGAAACGATGAATAATGTTTCCGCCGGGTTCAGACCCTGGACTGCTTCCACAAAATCAATGCCGTCCACGTTGGACACAAAACGGAAGGTCATATTCCGGTCACTGTAGTGGCGAAGCGCTTCGTAAGCCATCACGGGACCGAGGTCGGAACCGCCGATGCCGATGTTGATGACATTGCGGATCGGTTTGCCGGTGTGGCCTTTCCATTGTCCACTGCGCACGCGGTTGGCGAACGCCGCCATCTTGTCGAGTACGGCATGGACTTCCGGCACCACATTCTTGCCATCCACCATGATGCTGGCTCCTTTCGGCGCGCGTAAGGCCACGTGCAGCACCGCCCGATTTTCGGTGATGTTGATTTTATCGCCACGGAACATCGCGTCGATTTTTGCGCGCAAGCCGGCTTCTTTAGCCAGTTGCAAAAGCAGCTTCAGCGTCTTGTCCGTAATGCGGTTCTTGGAATAGTCCAGGAATAAACCCGCGCCTTCGGCGGTGAAGTGTTTGCCGCGTTCGGGATCCTTCTTGAATAAATCCCGCAGGTGCAGTTTTTTAATTTGCTTGCTGTGTGCCGCCAGGGCTTTCCAGGCGGCGAATTGGGTAAGTGATTTGGCTTTTTTCATTTTCTTTTCGTCTTTTCTTTCTTGTGATGAGAAATAATTTCTTTGGCGTGGTCTGTTGGATTTGCCGGCACGCGCTGCGTGCCGGGCTCATGGTCCCACAGGCGAAAGCCGCCGATGAAGGCGTTCTTGTTATCGCCCGCCCGGCAGAGGGGGGGAAGCTTTTTTAGTTGCTTGGTCATGCCGCCGCCCAGGACCACTTCATCCGGCTCCAGCGCCGCAATCAGGCGCGCTGTCACGTCTGCCACGTACTTGCGCCATTTTTTCTTCCCGTATTTTTTAAATCCGCGCAGCCCGACATAATCTTCAAATGTGGAGTCCTTGTAAGGCAGATGCGCAAGTTCCAGGGGAAGAACCTGTCCCTCGACGATGAACGCCGAGCCCAGCCCCGTGCCCAATCCCAGAAAAAGCATCTTTCCGCTCCGATAGCTTCCCAAGGCCTGCATGGCCGCGTCATTGACGATTTTGATCGGGCGTTTGAATGCTTTTTTGAAATCGAAACCCACCCAGCCTTTGCCCAGGTTCCATGGATCCAGCGCCGGATCGTTCTTGATCACCGGGCCCGGATATCCCATGGAAATAGCTTCGTATTCCCAATCCGCCGCCAATTTCTTAACGTCGGCCACCATTCGTTTGGGCGTCATGTGCTTGCCGGAAACGACTTCGCGATGGATTTTTTGCCCGGTGGCCAGCACCTTGACGTGAGTTCCTCCAACATCAATCACCAATACCTTCATAGTTTTTTATAGTTAAGCGGCTTTTTTCAGAGTCTCGCTCTTGGAAGAGAGTACTGACATCAGTTCGTTCCAGGATTTAACAAATGATTTGGCTCCCTCTTCCTGCAGTTGGACCGCCAGCTTGTCGGTGTCAATGCCGGCCTGGTTGAATTGCTTGAAAATTTCTTCACAGTTGCCGCCATCGGCTGCCATCACCTCGCCTACTTCACCGTGGTCAGCCACGGCATTCAAGGTTCCTTCCGGCATTGTGTTCACCGTGTAAGGAGCTGCCAATGCTTTGATGTAAATGACATCGGAAGCTTTGGGATCTTTGGTCCCGGTGCTGGCAAACAAAAGTCGCTGGGGCCGGGCGCCGACGTTAAAGGCGCGCTGCCAGCGGGGCGAAGCCAGCAATTCGTGGTACGCTTTGTACACAGTGTTGCCCACGGCAATCCCCAATTGATTGTTTAATGCCGCCGGCACTTTGCCTGCCACGGCCACGTCCCAACGGCTGATGAAAACCGAGGCCACAGAACCGACCTGCGGATTTAATCCCGCTTCAATCCGGCGTTCGATGCCGCGCATAAAAGCGTCCGCCGCCGCCACATACTGGTCGCGCGAAAACAGTAACGTCACATTGATGGGGACGCCGGCAAAAATCGCTTCCTCGATGGCTGGCAAACCTTCCTTGGTGCCGGGAATTTTTATGAACAGATTTGGCCGCCCGGCGTAGTGATGAAGTTCCTTGGCGGCTTTTAGGGTGGTCGCCGTGTCGTAAGCCAGAAGCGGGGACACCTCCAGCGATACCCAGCCATCCACGCCGTTGGTCCGGTCGTAAATAGGACGGAACATATCAGCGGCGCGGACTAAATCTTCCACTGCCAGGTTGAAGAACAGTTCCTCGCCGGATTTGCCCCGATTTTGGCATTCGCGAATGCCCGAGTCGTAGGCGGTGCTGTTCTTGATGGCGTGATCGAAAATGGTTGGGTTTGAAGTCAGGCCGGTCACTGAAAGGTCTTTGATATACTTTTCCAGTGTGCCGTTGTTCAGCAGGTCGCGCGTGATGTTATCCAGCCAGAGGCTCTGGCCTAACTTATTCAATTGTTGGGTGGCTTTCATATTTTTCTCCTTTTGTTTTATTTTTCCAAATGACTGGTGTCATTCCACAACCGAATGGCCGGTTGGGAAAGATTATTTTCGTAACTAAGCATGCTCAGGCTGGCGGTGCTGAGCATCAGAAATCTGCCGGTGGCGGTTTCCAGCCCGAGCCAGCGGGCCGCAAGTACCCGCAAAAAGTGCCCGCTGGAAAAAAGCAGGACGTCGCCTTGGATATCGCGGAGGCGGGTTACAACTTTGTCCGCGCGCGCGCCAATCTGGCCGGGAGATTCGCCGCCGGGACAGCCGTCGCGAAACAACTGCCAGTCCGGACGCTCAGCGTGAATCTCCACTGACCGGCGTCCTTCGTAATCGCCATAATTCCATTCGACGAGGTTGGCATCTGTTTCCGCCACCGCGCCGAAGCCGGCCAATTCGCAAGTCCGGCGTGCGCGTTGTAATGGACTGGTAAAAACTTTGGAGAACTTCAACCCGGCCAGTCGTTGGCCCAGTCGTTGCGCGTTCTGTTTGCCACCTTTGGTCAGCGGCAAATCCGTCAGTCCGGTATGCTGGCCGGAAAGGCTCCAGGCCGTTTCACCGTGCCTCGCCAGATAAATTACCGGGAGGGCGTCACTCATAATTGAGAACTCATTTTATAGATTGATTGAGAGCGTATGCCTTCCCGGCTTAGAAGATCAGACGCCACCTCGTCAAAAATCTCGTCCAGCGCCTGGTTCCAGCCTGCCATTAAAGCCGCGGGCGTAGTTGCCTTCATCGGGATCCGGCGCGAATAATTTTGCTGGAAAATGACTTTGCCCGGAAGCCCGTTCGTCGCGTTCATGAATATCACCTGCATGGCCAGGACCGCTTCCGGGCTGCCCGGTTTGCGAATGTCCCCATAAAGCTCGTTGATGTTAATTTCTACCAACGTATCCGGCCTGGCCGCGCTGCCTGTTTTGACCACCGCTTTGAAGCATCCATCGCTGCGGAGCTTTTCAGTAACCAATGTCGCCAATCCGTCAGCCGGCGGCCCCAGGAATTCCGCGTAAGGATCGCGCTCGTAAGAAAATTCTCCTGTTCGATAAACCAGCGCCCGCCCGTTGAACGGCGGATCGATCTGCAACGTGCGGATGCTCAATACACGGCTGCCCGCTGCTCCATTTGTCGCAGTCATAGCCGGTGCGTTGAAAGCGAACGTTTCTTTCTTGATCGGCGCCCGGGACAGGCAGCCGCCTAGCATCAGCGCAAACCCAAGCAGCATCACGCTGCCAATCCGCATCATGGGCTTCGCGCCTTTGGGATGTTCAATATGCTTCATTGCTTTGGGGATGGTTGCACACCTTTGATCGGCGGCGGGGGCGTTCCAAAAAGAAAACCGGAGGGATATTGTTTGAGTTGTGCCAGGGTATCGTCCAGGTCTTCGATGGTTTGGCGCGCATTCGTTAACGTCTTGTTCAGGGCATCGAAATCAATATTCGCCACGCCCGGCTCCAGCCTTGCAACGGTATCCTGCAATTGGTTCGCGAGGGTGTCCAAATCCCGCGTCAGGCGTTCCAGTTCGAGTTTATTGACAGTATTATCCGTGTCTTGCAAAAGCGATTTTAGCCGGGTGTTGCTGCCGCGCACATCGGTAATCAAGGCATCGGCATTCGTGCTCAGGCTGCCGAAATCAAATTGCCCGGCGCGATCCAGGACCCGGCCGCCGGATTTCAAGTCGGCCACCAGAAGCTGGTTGATATTGCTGATGTCGAGGCCCTGGACATTGTGCAGGATTTTCTGGATGGACGAGAGCAACTCGACAAATTGTCCCGGCGCCGATGGAATATAAGTGTTCTTCGGCTTCCACGGAAAATCCGCCGGCGGATTTTCGTCCGGGTTCACATATTCGATCGCCAGCACCGTGGCGCCGGTGATGCCCTTGGCTTTGATGCGCGCCCGCAGGCCGCGTTTGATGGCGGATTGCAGTTCTTCTTCTACCGTACTTTTGGTGCCGGGCGCGATATCATTGCGCATGACGAAATCCACCACGATATAGCTCGGCTGGGTCACTTCATATTCAACCCATGAAAAATCAATGCGCGTGACCTTTCCCACGTTGACGCCGCGCAGTTCCACCGGAGAACCCACGCTTAATCCGGTTACATCACCTTCAATGTAAGTTTCATAGGTGCTCGTCGGCTCAAAATACGCGCGCACCCCAAAGGCGAGCAGGGCGGCGACCAATATCGCCAGCGCCACCAGGGTGAAAAGCCCCAGCTTGAAATTGTTGATGGGTTTGCTCATGAGTTCTAGAGATGTAACCCGGCGGCGGTGGCGTCCGGCTCGCGATTAAAAAAACGATGGACCCAGGGATCAGCGGAACGGTCGCGCAATTCGATTGGTTGTCCCTCGGCCACAATCGTGCGGGTTAGCCGGTCCAGCATGATGACGCGGTCTGCAATTTTATAAATACTCGCCAATTCGTGGGTGACGACGACGAATGTAATGCCGAAGCGATGGGCCAGTTCGGTAATCAAAAGGTCCAGGTCCGCTGAGGTCACGGGATCCAGGCCCGCCGAAGGTTCATCCAGGAAAAGAATTCTTGGATCCAGCGCCATCGCCCGGGCAATCGCGGCCCGTTTCTGCATCCCGCCGCTCAATTCGGACGGCATTTTTTCAGCGGCGTGGCCAAGCCCCACCAGTTTTAATTTGGCAAGCGCAGTCAACTCTTTCAACGGATCGGGCAGGGGAGTCAATTCATCCAGCGGCAGCCGCACATTTTCGAGCACGGTCATAGAGCCGAAGAGCGCGCCGCTTTGATACGCGACTCCGAATTTTCGCAATAAGTCCCGGCGCTCTTCGCCTTCGGACGTGAGTAAATTCGTTCCCTCAATCCATACCTCACCTTCGAGTGGTGTGTTGAGTCCGATCAAATTTTTTAGCAGCGTGCTTTTGCCGCTGCCTGAGCCGCCCAGGATCACGAATACTTCGCCGCTCCGCACGTCAAAGTTGATGTTCTGGAGAATCACCGTATCTCCATAACCAACCTTGAGGTTGCGGACGCTAATAATCGTTTCCCGGGTATCGCTCATAATTTCAAAGCGTAGAAGAGCACGGAGAAGACAGCGTCGGCCATGACGATCAGCACAATGCTTGTAACCACGGCGCGCGTGGTTGAAATGCCCACCGCGCTCGGGCCTTCCTGCGTCTGTAATCCGCGCAGGCAGCCCACCGCCGATACAATCACGCCAAACACGACCCCCTTGCTCAACCCGAAAGCTATGTCACTCAATTTAAGAGTGGAAGTCAATTGATGAAAAATCAGCGACCACGGAAATCCCAGGCCAAACGCCACGAGCGCGCCTCCGGTCACACCCAGGAAAGTGGCGTAGATGGACAACAGGGGAGTCAGGAGCACCGCGGCAATGATCCGTTGAATCACGAGAAAACGAATGGGATCCAGCCCGAACGTTTGCAGCGCATCCAGTTCCTCGTTCACTTTCATTGTGCCAATTTCCGCCGCAAACGCGGAACCCGAGCGCCCCGCGAGCAGCACCGCAGCCAGTAAAGGCCCCAGCTCGCGCAGCATGATAATTCCTATCATGTTCACGACAAAAATCTGCGCGCCAAACTTCGCCAGCGTCTGGGCGGATTCGAAGGTGATGATTAATCCAACCAGGATACTGACCAGCGAAACGATAGGCACCGCGTTGGCGCCCGCCTGTTCAAAAATCCGGCGCACCTCCGGCCAGCGCGTCAGTTTCTTGTTCGAAAGCACCGGCAACAGGTTGCGCGTAACGCTTCCGAGGAACTCGACCTGTTCTTGCAAATCCGTCGCTGCCTGTCGCACGCCGCCACCCATTTCTTCCGGGATGGAATGGCACTTGACCGAAGTGGACGGCCTCAGCGTTTTGTAATCCTCAAGGGTAAAGCTTTTAAAAAGTTGTTCCAACCCGGGGTCCAGCCCATGGATGGTCACGGTGGCATTGGGAGTCATTAATCCCATGCTCAAATAACGGAGCAACGCCATCCCCGCGCCATCGCAAAATCCCAGCTCCGTGGCATCCACTTCAAGCTTTTGCAGGCCGGCCATGCGCGGTTCATTCTCAAGGCGGTGCCAGGAAACCGCGGCATTCTGCGCGTTCAGGCAACCATCGAAAACCAGGCGGGCAAATCCCGAAGGACCAAACTGCAAGTCCATCTCCAGTTCACGTTGTGTATTCGCCGCCATGGTTTTTCAATCGCTTGATATTTTCACCTACCTGGCATTTGTACCCACGCACGGGTATACCTTGTAACCCGCTACGAGCGCAAGATTTACCGCGCCGTATGGCGGCCTTTCTTTTGAACCTGGCCCGGGACTGGAGTTTCCCGGCGGCAACCTCACTTAGTCCGGGCTTAACTGCCAGGTAGAATCCGGGTCGTATTTTTTCATGGACGACGCGGTTTTTGCGGTCTTTTCTCCAAGATCTTTTTGATAAACCAGGCCCTGCTGGTTGACGATAAAAGTCATGATGCCGGTCTTCCCGTATTCCGCCGGCCACGCGACCAGTGCAAACCCGGCAATCATATTTCCATTGATGATGTAATTATAGGCGCCGCCCGGCGCATGTTTGCCCTGGCGCGTTAAAATTTTGAAATAGTATCCGTTGTAAGGTTCATAATTCCCCGAATTATCCCGCCCCTTCAGGTTGTAACCCTTGCTGTCTGCGTACGCCACCAGCGGCCCCAGCGGGCTGATTTCGCCGTCCAAATCCGGTGGCCAATAGAGACCGTCCTTTTTTCCGTCCGAACTGATAAGCTGTTGCGCAAATTGAAGCACTCCGTCGCCGTCGCGATCCGCGCTGGCATATTCACGTTGCGCATCCACATACGCACGGACGACATCGAGCGTTTTTAATTCATTCTTGCCGATGCGGCGGTTTAGCAATTCTTCCTCGCCTGCTGCCGTGTCAAAGAACCACTTGCCGTCCTTTTCCACGAGTGGAATCGGAAACGGCCAGGCATCCGCCCCGATTTCCAATGTGCACTCTCCATTGGGTTCATGCTCCAGCCAGTTGGTTGTATTCAGGGCCCGGGCAAACCTGGCCAGGTCATTCGTAGCCTGCACGCGGTCGGGATTTTGGATGTCCGTGATTGCCGGTCCGAAAATGGCATGTAATTCGTTCCGGTTCGTCGCGTTGACCGCAGCCACGAGTGCCGATACAGCCTGGTCCGGAGTTGCAAACGTTTCTGCCTCCTCATCCGCATAAATCGAAAAAGGGACACTTAAAATCAGTGCCAGCGCAAAGTTCCAAAACACCCGGTTGATTCCATTAGAAATGGGTTTGGAAGTTTTCATATAACAACGGGACATTGAATTCGATTTCATTAGCGGCCTCCTCCACGGGCACCGCCGCCCCCGCCTGCAGGACGTCCGCCCCCGCCGCCACCACCACGGCTGGCCGCGCCACGGTTACTCGAGCTGCGTGCGTCGTTGCCATTGCCCACACCGCCGAACGCGCTATTCTGGGAACCGCCGCCCGGTTGTTGTGCGGGCCGGTTGCCGGCCGACGGATTGGAGGGGGCAGGCCTGTTGGGTGTAGCCGGTTGATTGTTGGGAGCCGGAGCCGGCCTGTTGTTGGAAGGCATGGTTCCCGGCGATGAATTGTTGCCTCCATTTCCATAGTTGGGCCGATTACCCGTATTACCATTCCCCGGGGGGGTGGCAGGCCTATTGCCAATGTTGGGATTTCCGGGTGAGGTTCCAGTATTTGGCCTGTTCCCTATATCTCCCGTGGACGGTCTATTGCCTGTGTTACCGGTGCCCGGCGCTGCTGGCCGTGAAGAAGGACCACCAGAACCCCAGCCTCGTGCGGCATTATTATTTCCCAATCCACCTGAACCTGCGTTTTGCCGGCGGTTCGGATCCGGTTTCCATGGCGCGTCATTGGCTGGCATCGTTGTAGGACCTCCCGGTCTGCCGCCCGGAGGGGGATTACCACCACCCGGCGGACGATTTCCTGGAGGGGGATAAGAGCCAGGAGGACGAGGAGGCGGATATCCGGGTGGACGGTAGCCCGGCGGCGGAGGACGATAACCCGGCGGGGGACGATAATACGGAGGACGATAACCTGGCGGGCAAGGATAGTATGGCGGATGATACGGGCCTCTTCCGCCCCAAATTACCATTCCGCCACCGCCACCCACGTAAATACCGCCGTAGTACCAATTACAACGGTAAGGCGTCACCACAATACGAAAACTAACGTAAACGGGAGTGTAAACATATCCCGGTGGCGGATAGTAAACATAGGTCGGGTTGTATACGGGCACATAGACGATTTGCGGGTTGGCCGGCTGAATCTCTACGACGGTATTCGTCACATAGACAATCTGGGTATCATAATAACGTTCGACTACGGCATTGGTAACGGTGACAACCTGCTCTGGCGAACTCTTCAGTGTTCCGGCCGCCTGCGCTTTGGCCCGCAACGTCTGGATGGCAGTCATCAGGTCTGCCGGCTGGTCGGCAAAGGCATTCCCTAATTGGATGGTCCATTGCAGATCGTCATTCATCTTCTGGATCACCGTGGGATATTTGGCTACCGCTATGACGTTGCTGTCCCATGGCTGGCTATCGAGCTGGGCAATGTTGTTGGTATCCTGCACGAAGCGCGCCGCCTGCACCACTTCCAGCGGATAGACGGAAGCGGGGAGCATGACTGCCAAAATCGGGTCGGGATAAAGCGCAATGGGTTGCGCGATTTTTTCGAGATCTGCCTCGCTGAGTTGGGCCGGGGCCGAGGGAGGCGGTACGGATTGATCTTGTGCGGAAACCCGCAACGTCAATCCAACGACAATGATGGTAGCGATGGCCGCCGCGCGAGACCAGGTGCTAATTAATTCCAGCCAACCACAATCTCGTCTTGAAATCTTCATATTAATCATGCGCTGGATTCCTTCACCGCAACTTAGTCCAATACCTTGTTGATGCCAAGGGAATTGTAGTTGCGCCTCTGGTATGGCTGTGCCACCGTACAGTTACAGTTGCGCTAAGAGCGGAAAATTTTTTTATATTACAGGTATCAATACGCCGGTTAATTTCAATTTCATGGAGCCTGTTGGAGCAGTCAGAAATTAAACTTGGAATCAGCCTATGAAAAAAATAAGACTTTCCCTCGTGCTATTAACAGCCACGGTTGTGCTCATTGCTTTGACGGGCTGTAATACCGTTTCCACCTCTACCACAAAATATCTTGGCTCACCCGCCGTCCCTATTACCGATGCCGATCAAGTCCAGGTTTTGCATCAATGGCCCAATGAAGCGTACGATTCACTGGGCGAAATAACAGCCGTGCCTTCCAATGGCAGTGTAAAAGAGGAAAAAATTGATCGTAAGCTGCAAAAAACAGGGGCGAAAATGGGCGCGGACGCCGTGGTGATTGTGTCGGACCGGGCCGGCATGACGGGTGACCGGATTAGCGGACCGTTTTATGACCGCAATCTCAAGCCTGACGAAGGACCGGTCATCATCGGTGTTGCCATCCGGTTCAAATCAGCGCCACCAGTGCCGCCGACTGCAAAATAAAAAATATCTGCTCTGAAGAACTCAAACCAAGTAACAAAAAATGACTATGAAAAATAAAATGAAAAACCTGGCGGGGACAGTGTTGATTGCGGCCATTCCGCTGCTCGTGACTTCCTGTTCATCCACGCCATCCACATCAAGCTCGCAGGACACCTCCGCAGGAGGGGCAGAAATAGTACGCGGTCGAGTGATACTTGATGCGGCCACCGAGACCGCCACGGTGCAATCCATTGACAAGGACACCCGCACTGTTGTGCTTCTCCATGGAGACGGCACCACCAGCAGTTACGAATGCGGTCCGGACGTTCGCAATTTTGACCAAATCAAAGTGGGCGACCAGGTTACTGCCACGGTGAGCGAGTCTGTGGCGATTGGCCTGATCAAAGGCGGCGTGTCTCCCGGCGCCGGCACGGCTACTGCGGTCGTGCGTTCGCCGCTGGGTGATAAACCGGCCGGAAAAATTGTTGATACGGTTGGCTTCATCGCCAAGGTCGTCAGCATTGATCCTTCTACCCGCATGGTGACTCTCCAAACTCCGGATGGACAAAATCAAACTTTAAAAGTCGGACCGGACGTCGATCTGACGGGCGTCAATCCCGGCGACGACGTCGGTGTCAAAGTCACGCGCGCGTTTGCCGTTTCCGTGACATCGCCGAACGGCGCTCCTTAAAGTGTAGACAGTAATCCGCTGTTTCGTTATTAAACCGCGCGGGTTGCTTTCGAGCAGCCTGCGAACCAGCGGGCAATTAGGTATTTTAGAGCATGAAAAATTTTCTTCTCCTGGTTTTAATTTTATTGGCGGCGGTCGGTTGTAGTTCCACAGCCTCCCGGCATCCCGTCCCGGAGAATCTGGTAAGCCAGGCAGACGTTCCAGGCTTTCCCGGTGACCGCATGATCCAACAAACAGACCAGATAAAGCTCCAGCATTTTGACGAACTGTTAGGCAATGCGGTGACACGGGCACAGGCGATGGCTACGAATCATCCTTTGACACAGTTGGCTCTTTCGGGCGGAGGCTCCCGCGGCGCCTACGGGGCGGGTTTGCTTTGCGGCTGGACCGAAAAAGGTGACCGGCCCGAGTTTGATATCGTCACCGGCATCAGCACGGGGGCTCTCATGGGACCTTACGCTTTTTTGGGGCCGGCTTACGATAAGCAACTCAAAACCGCTTATACCACCGCGACCGACGAGGACATTTATGCCAAACGCGGCAAGCTTAAAATCCTTTTTGGTGCAGACTCGGTACTCGATACCGCGCCGCTCGCGAAAAGAATAAAAGAGGAAATCACCCCGGCCATGTTCGATGCCATTGCCGCCGAGTATCGCAAAGGCCGGCGGTTCTACGTCGGAACCTGTGACCTGGACGATCAAAGCCTTTGGATCTGGGACATGGGCGCTATCGCTGCCAGCGGCCGTCCTGATGCGCATGATTTGTTTTGCAAGGTGCTCCTGGCCTCGGCTTCCATTCCAGTAGCGTTTCCACCGGTGATGTTCAAGGTTCAGGTCGATGACAAATCGTATGACGAAATGGATGTGGATGGCGGTGTTATGACCCAGGTATTTGGCGCGGTTTTTCTTGACCGTTTGATGCATCTTTCACATCACATGAAAGGAGAATTGTATATCATCCGCAACGAATGCATTTCGCCCGATTGGAAAGCGGTCAAACCACAGGTTCTGCCCATTGCCGGCCGCACCGTGGGCTCGCTGATAAAAACCCAGGGGCTTGGCGACCTTTACCGGCTCTTTGTTGTCTCCGAGTTGAGAGGCATGGATTTCAACCTTGCAACTATCCCGGAAAGCTTCGACATGGAGCCGGAAACCGAATTTGATCCAAAATACATGAGCGCTTTATTTGAGCTGGGCTACGACCAGGCGATCAAAGGGACGGCATGGACGAATTCGCCGCCCGGTTACAATACGATCATGCAATGAAGACCCCGGACCGTCTGGCCGATAAACTGCCCTTATACATTGGTTTGCGCCGATATTCCGCGGCGGAGTTTCTCGTTATCCTCATACTCTTCTTCATCTGCGCTCCAATTTTGGAATCGTTGCGATACGGTCTCGTATGGGAGTCCGCTTTTATGACCGTGGTGCTGATCTCGGGCGTGCTGGCGGTCGGTAAAAGCCGCCGAACACTGGCCCTGGCTATTATTTTTAGTGTGCCCGCGCTGGTGGCCAGATGGTCTTACCATTTGCGGCCGGGCGATGTCCCGATAGAATATGCCCTGGCTTCCAGTCTTTTATTTGTTGCCTTTCTTATTTATCGCTTCCTCGGTTTTGTTCTTCGCGCGCCGCGCGTCAATTCAGAGGTGCTCTGCGCCGGCGTTTCCACCTACCTGCTGTTGGGGTTGCTATGGTCTTTCGCTTACCGGCTGATGGCAGAACTGGATCCGCATGCCTTTGTTTTTACTGTTAGCGCGATACCTAGTGAACCGCTCGTTGGATATAAAGCGATTTATTTCAGCTTGATCACCCTGACCACCGTGGGTTATGGCGATATTGTCCCGGCCTCTAACGTGGCCCGGATGCTGGCGGCTATGGAGGCGATCACCGGCACGCTATTTATCACGGTCCTAATTGCCCGGCTGGTGGCGCTCTATTCCTCCCACGCTGCCCAAACTGAAGCTGACGAGTAATAAGGTCAAAATCCCCAGGGGGGGACCCTTCCGTAGCCTTCCGTAGGCTTCCAGAACTGCAAATTACAGGGATTTTCGCCCCGGGCAAAAGAAGGTTGCGCGATCTCCGAGCGCACCCCAGTCCCCCCCCCGGGGGGCGTTCTGTAGGGTTCTATAGGGTACAGTAGAGTTCCGTAGGGTTCCGAAACCGTGAAGGAAAAGCGGTGCTCAAGCACACGCACTCCAGACGCTACCGCGGCCGTTGTGAGTCAAAGGCCTTCGCCAGACAGAGAGAGCGGTGATTCATGGCCGCTTTTGCCCGATCCATTCCGTCTCATGATGTCAAAGAACGTCAGGCCACCACAGCGGTAGCAACGGGCATTTTAACACAGCCTTGACCATGACGTGAGGGAAACTTGACTCCTGGTTGTTCACGCATCTGAATTAATGGAAATGTTTGGCGGCGGCGCAAGTAGTTGTGTCACTATTTTTTACGCGAAAAAATTTTTAATTGAGTTGACACCAGGACGCGGCAGCGACCAGACTAATTTTTAATCAGCAGGGGAATGAGGGGAATATCTGATGAAGCCAACAGGCCGGCTTCGAACTTAAAGAAAGAAAATCCGTGAAAACAATTAATCGTCCGTCCGTCACTTTTTCTCTATTGTCGTCTATTGTCTTTGCCGTGTTTCTGATCGGTAGCACGCCTTCCTTTGGCCAATCCAGCCAGGGAACGGCGCCGGTTTATACTCCCGCAGACCTGCAGTGGCCACGTTTTTATACTACGAACGGTTATGACTTTTGCGTTTATCAGCCGCAGGTTTCCAGCTGGCCGAGCAACCAGATTGAAGGAAGGTTTGTCGTAGCCATTCGCCCCACCGGGACGACGAACGAATCCTACGGCGTGGTTTTTTTCCAGGCACGCACCGAAGTGGACAAGGTCAACCGCCTGGTCTCACTGGAGGATTTTCAAATCAGCAAATTAACTTTCCCGACGCGCCCGGCCATGGAGGACCAGTATCGCGCGATGCTGCTTTCGTTGCGCGGGCAATCCGTGAGGGTCATTCCCCTCGACCACCTCGAAGCTCTCCTGTCCGTTTCCTCCGATGCGGTGAAAGCCAAAGCGCAGACGGTAATGAATACCCCGCCGCAAATATTTTATTCCACTTTGCCGTCGTTACTGGTGCTGGTGGACGGGCCGCCGGTGTTAAAAGACCTTACGGGAAATTACCAGCGCGTCATCAACACCCGGAACGTCCTGCTTTATTACACTCCCTACCAGATTTATTATCTGTATGCCGACAGCCAATGGTTCGCCGCGCCGGCAGTGACCGGCCCATGGGCGCAGACCTATGCTCCTCCGTCGGATATTAATGATGCCCTGAAAGCTGCGATGGCAACGCAGGAAGTGGACCCGCTCTATCCCCAGGACCCGAATGCGCCGATCGTGCAGCAAGTTTTTGCTTCGACGACGCCTGCCGAGTTAATCCAAACTACCGGCTCGCCGAACCTGCTGTCCGTGCCCGGCACGGACCTGCTCTATGTGGATAATACCAGCAGCGCCATTTTCTATTATTTGGACAACACCAGTTATTATGTGCTGATCTCGGGCCGCTGGTTTACCGCCCCGGGTTTGAGCGGCGGCTGGGCGTTTGTTCCTCCCGGCCAGCTTCCGGCCGATTTCAAAAAAATTCCACCGGACAGTATAAAATCAAATGTGCTGTTGTCCGTGCCCGGCACGCCGCAGGCGCAGGAAGCGGTCATTGCCAATTCCATTCCGCAAACGGCGACCGTCCAGCGCGACCAGGCAACTCTCTCAGTAAGCTATTATGGCGATCCCAATTTTATACCCGTCGCTGGAACCACGCTTTATTACGCCGCCAATTCGCAGACACCGGTGATCCGGATTACTCCCTCAAGCTATTATGCCTGCCAGGGTGGTGTGTGGTTCGTGTCTGCGACCGCCCAAGGTCCGTGGGCAGTGGCCACTTCCGTGCCGCCGGTGATTTACACCATTCCGGTCAGTTGTCCGATTAACTACGTCACGTATGCATACGTTTACAGTTACACACCGTCGGTGGTTTACGTCGGTTACACGCCGGGTTATATGGGCACTGTGGTCGCCCCGGGCGGCGTCGTGGTCTATGGCACGGGATATTATTATGCGCCGGTGATTTACAGTTCTGCGTGGGTGGCCTATCCGCCTACGTACGGCTATGGCGCGTCCTTTGCCATGGGCGCGGCGGTGGGATTCTCATTCGGTTTTTGCGCGGCGAGCTGTTGCCAGCCGTACTGGGGTTCCTACCACTGGGCCAGTTCTTATGGCTACAGCTACTCCCATGTTAACGTCAATTCCTGCAATTACTATACGCACTGGGGCACTTCCGTGCATACTACCAGTTCTTATGGTTACAATGCTGCTACGGGCAATGAATATGCCAGTCGCAGCGCCTCCACGTACAATCCCTACACCGGCGCCCACGGCTATGGGACCAGCAGTGCCACCTATAACCCTTACACCGGTAATGCTTCCGCGCAGCGGAATGGTTCGTGGTATAATCCCTCCAGCGGTGCAAGCGCTTCCGGCAGCGCTTATGGCAATGCGAGCCGTTCCTCCGGCAATTACTCCGGCACTGAATCCGCTTCCGGCTACAATCCCACTACCGGACGATATGCCTCGGGCAGCACAACTGTTTCCGGCAACGCGTACAACGGCACTTATTCGCGCTCCAGTTCCGGTACCGTGGGCAATGCCAATACGGGCAATTCCGCCTCATGGAACAATGGCTCGATGACGGCCGATAAAAATGGCAACATGTACAGTTACAATCAGTCCACCGGCGCGGAAAAATACAACACGAGCAGCGATTCCTGGCAATCCGTTAACAAGTCAGACAGCGATTACGACGATTACGACCGGAGCAGCTCGGCCCAATCCACCGGCGAAGACCGCTACGATAGTTACTCCCACAGCGGCAGTAGCGGCGGATGGGGCGGGTACCATGGCGGCGGCGGTTTTCGCAGATAAAACCGGTCTTTAAATTTGGTAACGTTGGGCGCGAATTCCCCGCGGACGCGAATTTTATTGAATGAACGTCATCAAAACCGAGTTTCTGATTTGCTGCTGCCTGTTGGCAGCCGTGGTTCTCGGGGTTCGCCTGCGCACTTTCCTGCCGGAACAACATTTGAGCGCGGAGTCGCGGGACGCGATCAAACTGGCGCTGGGTTTGGTGGCGACGATGACGGCCATATTGCTTGGCCTGCTCGTTAGTTCGGCGAAGACCACGTACGATACGGAACGCAATGAAGTGGTGCAAATCGCCGCCAAGATTACCTTTCTCAACCGGCTGCTGACGATCTACGGGCCGGAGGCGGAGCCGGTGCGCGTGCATCTTCGCGATGCCGTGGCCGCATCGGTGAAAAGCGCGCGGCCCGAGATGTCTGAGTCAACTCTCTCCAATGCGAGCCAGCAATCGAACGGCGAAATCTACCTGGCCATCCAGAATTTGCCTGCGCACGATGACATGCAGCGCGGATTAAAAGCACAGGCGGCGGCCACCTTGATTGACGTGGGGCAACTCCAAACCCTGCTCATGGCGCAATCGCTTCCGTCCATCTCGATGCCGCTGCTGGTGGCGCTGGTCAGTTGGCTGTTCGTGATCTTCCTGGGTTTTAGCATGCTCGCGCCGTCCAACATGACCACGACTGTTATCCTGGTGGCCTCAGTTTTTTCTGTTGCCATCGCCGTTTTCCTGATCGTGGAATTGGACCAGCCCATGCGCGGCGTCATCAGAATTTCCAGCGAGCCAATATTAAATGCGCTGGATCAATTTCCTAAATAAAGTCTTTGAAAATCTTTGAAAAATGAAGCATGCGAAATGCAATAGTGCTAACGCAAGTGGTTGTAATAGAATTTTTTACATTTAAAATATTTGTAATTAAGTTGACAGCATGTGGTGACCGCCACAAAATCAGTTTTATTAAATCAGATGGGAATGAAGGGGAGTATATCTGATGAAGCCAACAGGCGGCTTCAAATCAAATGAAAGGCAACCGTGAAAAAATCAGGATCCCAAAAC
>DATJXK010000195.1:0-5767 GCA_035500235.1 Pseudomonadales bacterium
TCCAGGAAGGCCACAGCTTTTTACTCGCCGATCATACCGGACAAATCACGGTAATGTCCCCTCTGAGCGATCCCAAATTAGCCGGCGCCAGCCTGGAAGTTCTCGGCCAATGGGAAAAAATCGGCACTCAAATGTCTTTTCAAGGTATTATTTTCAGGGTCGCGCCCCACGATGATAATCAAACATCATTGCCGACATTGACCACCACTGAACAGGTTCGCTGGCTAAAACCGAAGGAGGCTGCCCGGCAATATCCTGTCAAACTTCGTGCCGTGGTCACTTTCCTGCTTGGCTCAAATCAAGACGCCGCCGGAAACCTTCAAGATGGCACCGGCGGTATTTATGCATGGCACGTCGTTTCATCCTCTCCACACGCAACCATTAGGGTCGGGGATTTTTGCGACATCGAAGGAACAACCTCCGCCGGCGATTTCTCCCCGGGAATTCAATGCCGCAAGGTAAGAGTTTTGGGACGAGGCGAATTTCCGGAGCCGGCGCGCCCGACATGGAATGAATTAACCAGCGGCAGCCTGGATGCCCAATGGGTGGAACTTGAGGGAATCGTATTGACTACCACAAATCAACATATGGAAATCCGGGTTCAAGGCGGTGACATTTCATGCTTTATTCCCGATGGAACCGGTTTGCAGCAATTCTCCAACGCGGTTGTCCGGGTACGGGGGGTTGTCGTAGCCGATTGGGATTCATCCCGGCATGTCACCGGCCTTCACCTGAATCTCCCGTCGGAGGAATTTATATCACTGGAAACGCCCGCGCCGGAGGACCCTTTTGCGCTTCAGGCCAAACCAATTAAAGATCTGTTGTTTTACGACCCCGGCGAATCAGGATTCCGTCGCGAAAAAATTGCCGGCCAAATTATCGGCACGCGTTCGGATATCTACTACTTGACCGACGGCACAAACGGTGTGCGGCTGGTTCCCAAAGACCCGGTCAAACTTTCGGCCGGCGATACCGTTGAAGCCGTTGGATTTCCTGAAATAGACAATTCAACCGCCCCGCCTCTCCTAACCTTGCGGGAAGCCGCTGTCCGGACAAGCGGAAGCCGGCCAATGCCCTCGCCCTTAAATATCACTCCTGCCGACCTGCTTAACAGCGAGTATGATTCAACCCTCGTCCGGCTGGATGCCAACCTCATTCACTCTGAAGTCTACGGCGCCAATCAGGTGTTGGAGCTTCAGGCAGGTGCACGAACGGTTTTCGCCCGCCTCAATATCGCCGCCGGGCGGCTTCCCAAGTTGCCGCCTGGCAGCCGCGTGGAATTGACCGGCGTCTATGCTTTGAACGGCAACGCATCCCATGACCGGTCGCAAACAGGGCCCTTCGAATTGATTCTCAATTCACCGGCAGATTTAAAAGTATTGGCATTGCCTTCGTGGTGGACGAGCGAGCATGCCATCACTGTCGTCTGCGGAATGGCCGTGGTTATTTTGCTCGGATTGATTTGGATCGCATTGCTGCGACAGCAAGTAGACCGCCGGACAGCCCAATTATCCACCGTCAATCGTTCGCTGGAAGCCGAAATCGCCGAACGCAAACGGACAGAGAACGAACTGGTGCAAACGCGCTTGCAGCATCTGGTGGAGCAGGAGCGCACCCGCATCGCCCGGGACATCCATGACGAACTCGGCAGCAACCTTGCTCAGATCCGGCTACTGAGCGAAATGGCCCTTTCCCCAAAAAATTCGCCCGAGGAAAATTCCATCAGTGCGGGAAAAATTTCCACCAAGGCCCTTGAAGCCACCCACGTGCTCGATGAAATTGTCTGGGCGGTGGATCCCCAAAATGACACCCTGGAAAGCCTGCTGAATTATCTGTTCAACTTCGCCTCCGATTTTCTTTCCCTGGCCAACATTCGGTTCCGGATTGATGCGCCTACACAAATACCTTCTTATACACTGACTGCGCAGATCCGCCACCAGCTTTATATGGCATTCAAGGAAACGCTCACCAACATCGTCAACCATGCCAAAGCTACGGAAGTATGGATTCGTTTGCAGTCAGAAAACGATTCCGTCTATTTAATCATCGAAGATAACGGCTGTGGATTTGACCTGGCTTCCGGAACGAACGACCCCGGGGCCAATGGCCTGGATAATATGCGCAAACGATTCAGCGAAATCGGCGGAGAATGCACCTTCAAAAGCACGCTTGGTAAAGGCACCCGGATCCGGTTTCTTTTGCCATTGACGGGGAATTCCAAAGCATGAACGTAAAACTTTCCATCGTGGAAGATAAGGCTGGTTTCCGAACCAGTCTTATGCAGATGTTAAGCAACGCCAGTGGTTATGAGTGCTTGAAAACCTACGGTACTGCGGAGGAGGCCCTGCGCGATATACCGAAGCATCCGCCCGACGTTGTGCTGATGGATATCAATCTTCCGGGCATGAGCGGTGTCGAATGCGTACGCCATCTGCACACAGCCGCACCACAAGTCCGCGTCATTATGCTTACCGTGCATGAGAACACCGAAAATATCTACGCCGCCCTCAAGGCCGGCGCCAGCGGTTACCTCTTAAAACGCACTTCGCCGGCCAAACTACTCGAAGCCATCCAGGATGTGGTGGACGGTGGCGCACCGATGAGCAGCGCGATCGCCCGCAAAGTTGTCCAATCATTCCAGGATCCTGCGCCAACAGGCACAAAATGGGAAAACTTATCGAGCCGTGAACAGGAAGTGCTGGACATGCTCGCCAAGGGATATCTTTATAAAGAGATTTCCGACCAACTCCATTTGGGTCTCGGCACGATCAAAACCTACATCCGGCGGATTTATGAAAAACTTCATGTGCAATCCCGTACGGAAGCCGTGCTGAAATATCTGGGGCAGGAAAATTCAAAACCCCGTTGATACTTTGGATTGGACGATCTACTCTTCGGCACTTTCCAATTTGAAGGCAGTTAGAGATTTATTTTGCATTCGAATTGTTCTTTTTCCGTTTCAAACTCTCAGAGTCATGCTTAATTTGGGTTTTAAGCATCTAAAGAACACATGGTCTAATTGGCGGAGTCATTTGAGCTTTGACTCATTTTGCATCGTGGCGCTTATCCCTTCGATCATGCCGGAAGTTTTTTCACTTTGTTCATCAGCTGAACACAACGCTCCAGAAATTTTGAGAGGATGGTGCGCGTTGGGCGGGAAAACCCGCTCAAGAAATAAAATTAAAACCGATATAAAAAGAAAGCTAGTCTTAGAAAAGTCGATGCCTAGTTGCACACCAGAGTGGCGGCTGGGGGCGGAATCGGCCGATTTCCACCGCGTTTGCAGGGTCATTATGCCTAATTTTATTGGCTATCCAAGCATAATCTTTTTTTACCCAACCATATCTTTTTTAACACCTTTGGTATCCGTTTTGGTGTCCGTTTGTGGGACCCGAGGAGATGTGCAAAATAGGGTTCCTTCTTTGCATTTTGCTGTTAGCTAGCTTTCATATCACGCCGAATTGTGGACAATTCGTCACAAAATAGTCGGCATCGCACAAGCTGGAGTGGTCTCTATGAGCCGGGAGCATGGAGTGTCGAGGAGGAAAGCGATTGGTGGAATGGGCGCAGCCTTTGCCACCGTGGTCGCCACGCGGAGTCTCGCCGGGCCAATGATTCCAGAAACGAATGATCAAACGCCTATGTTAGAAAATCCTCTCACTAAATACCCCAAGCCGCCGTTCAAAGATCAGTTCCAACCGTGGCCAGGACTGGCCAGCAAAATGGACCCGGTGCCTGATCACGGCGAGAAAAGTTATAAAGGTTCAGGACGACTCTTGGGAAGAAAAGCCCTCATTACCGGCGGCGACTCGGGAATGGGCCGCGCTGCCGCTATTGCTTTTACACGCGAAGGCGCTGATGTCGCGATCAATTATTATCCCACCGAAGAACCGGATGCCCAAGAGGTGGTCGCGTTAATCCGTGCTGCTGGACGAAAGGCCGCGCCCATCCCCGGCGATTTGCGGGAAGAAGCATTTTGTCAAAAGCTTGTCGAGCGGGCAGTCGGAGAACTGGGCGGGCTAGACATCCTTGTGAGTAACGCGGGCCGTCAGCAATCTCACGATTCCATTTTAGACATCAGCACTGATCAATTTGATTGGACGATGAAGACTAATATTTATGCGCCCTTCTGGATCATCAAAGCCGCCCTGCCCCATCTTCAGTCGGGTTCGGCCATAATCGCGACGACCTCAGTGCAGGCTTATGATCCTTCACCTGATCTTTATGATTATGCCCTGACCAAAGCCGCGACGATGAATTTCGTAAAATCACTCGCAAAGCAATTCGGCCCCAAAGGAATTCGGGTTAATGGCGTTGCCCCCGGTCCAATCTGGACGCCTTTGCAAATCAGCGGTGGCGATTCGCAGGAAAAAATAAAAACGTTTGGTTCTCAAACACCTTTGGGAAGACCGGGCCAGCCGGCCGAGCTTGCCTCCATTTATGTCCAACTCGCGGCGAACGATGCAAGTTACGCCAATGGGCAGATTTATGGCGCGGCAGGTGGCGCGGGACAGCCCTAAAACGTATGCCCAATCATGAAATATAAAGTAACATCGAAGAGAGATATCATTGTCCTGGCAAACATGATTGGCGGCATGCGCGACATTGGTCTGTTAAAAACCGAACAATCCTCTCTGCCCGATTAAGACAAACAAACAAACTATATTTGCGTATGTTCCCAAAGAGTCATAAACCATGGACAAATGTGGCCGTGTTTGAAGATATTCAGGACGCCGAAACACTTGAAACCTTTCTGCGCGATAATGGCATCGAAGATGTGCGCATTTACCGAGACAAATTATTACAAATATTTTTATTTTTGGCCCCTCCCCATGCTACTTATAGGGCACAAGTTCGGCAGGACCAATTTGAGCAGGCCGTGCGTATGATAAACGGCATTCATCCACTCGTGCTGGACAAAGCCATACATTGCCCGGCCTGTGGTTCACTCCATATAAATTATCCACAAATGACCCGCAAATTTTTCCTACCTACGCTCCTCCTGCACTTGGGAATCATTTTTCGTATCATTGACCACGAAGGCTATTGTGAGCACTGCCACATCACTTGGAATCTGTCGCGGGATGCCTCGCGTAAACCCCCCATGCCACGCCCGGCCTTTCCATTTAAATAATGCAAAAATCCGCGCTCGTCATTTGCATTTGAACAGTTCCGGTTAGAACGGCATTTTGCAATCCCCCACTTGGGATAGTGTGCATTTTTCCCATCCAGTGAAGTCATTCGCAAGAAATTGAAGGCCCTTTCGCTGGCATAAAGGCAGCTAAAAGCTCGCGGAGGTAGCGCACTTTATGGCGCAAATTTTTCGCCCGAGGAGTAATTCCGTTGCGCGCGCCAGTCTGTTTGCTGTTGTACTTATGGTTTGTGCCAGCGGCTGGATTTTGCACAGCGTTTATTGGTCGCCATGGACAACTCTTGCAATGACGCCCATCGAACAACCGGTTCCGTTCAGTCATAAGCACCATGTTTTTGGGCTCGGACTGGATTGCCGTTTTTGTCATGCGACCGTCGAACATTCTGCGTTCGCCGGCATGCCCTCCACGGAAACGTGCATGACCTGCCATTCGCAGATTTGGACCAACAGCCCGATGCTGGAGCCGGTCCGGCAAAGCTTCCGCGAAAACACGCCGATCCAGTGGATCCGGGTAAACGCGCTGCCGGAATTCGTATACTTCGACCACAGCATTCATGTCGCTAAGGGGATCGGGTGCACGACATGCCACGGCCCGGTGGGAGAAATGACGCTCAC
>DATJXK010000196.1:0-11652 GCA_035500235.1 Pseudomonadales bacterium
CTGTCGCGCGAGGCGAATTTTGGGTGATCGGCGCACCGCAGCATTCGGGCAAAAGTGATTTTCTTATGACCACCGCCGGGCTGATGCCACCGGCCGAGGGCCGTTACCGGTTCTTTGGAAATGAAACACGCATCTTTGATGAGTCACGACTGGAAGACCGCCTGCGAATGGGTTTTGTTTTCGAAAACGCGCAGTTGTTCCACTATCTCACCATAGCCGAAAACGTTGCCCTGCCCCTGCGCTATCATAAAAACCTGCCGGCCGAAGAAGGAGCCAGGGCCATTGATGAATTGCTCGAAATCACTGAATTGAAAGCCATTGCCGACGTGATGCCGGCGAATTCGCCGCGAAGCTGGCACAAGCGCGCCGCACTGGCGCGGGCCCTGGTGTTGCAGCCCGATATTTTGCTGGCGGACAACCCACTGGGCGCGCTGGATGCGCGGCATTCACTCTGGTGGCTGCATTTTTTTGACGCACTTAATCGCGACCATAAATGGCTGGGAGGAAAGGCGCTTACCGTCATTGCCACGACAGACGATTTCCGGCCCTGGCGCGGAAGCAACCGGCGCTTTGCGTTGCTGAAGGACACGAACTTCATTGACCTGGGCTCATGGAACGATGTTATTTCGTCGAATGATCCTCTCGTGAAGGAACTTCTGGCCGCGCCGATTGAAGAAATTAACGAGGTAAAAAGTTAACCGATTTAAAATGTTATGCCACTCCAGGATCTAACCCCACAATTAAGGACGCGCCTGAGCCGAATGGAAAGAGGCGTGGGCTGGTTTGTTTTTTTGGCCACGGCATTGCTGTTATTCGGCTTCGGCTACTATCTCTACAATGTGGCCCAGCAACGCGGATGGTTTGTCACCAAGGCAAAATTTCACATCTACGTGGCCAGTTCCACGGGCTTAAACATCGGCGACCCGGTCACAATCATGGGCTTTACCGTCGGGCACATTACCAGGGTTCACCCCATGCCGCCCGAGGCTAAGCAGAACGTCCGCGTAGAGTTTGAAGTTTTTAATCCTTTCTTCCGATATATCCAAACACAAGGCTCGTTTGTCAGAGTCAACCCGGCGGGGTTTTTAAACCAGCGCTTGATCGAAATTACGCGCGGCACGAATGGCTATGCTGTTTGCGTGACGCAACCGATTACCATTTTTACCAACCTGGATCAACTGAAGTCAGACGTGGATTCGCAACCGAACCAGTGGCAATTGTCACAGGAAATTTATGACGAAAACTCCAACCTGCTCTATCGTGCTTATACATGGTTGAATGACAGCAACCTGGCGCGCATCGCCAGTCTAAATCTGCCCTCAGTATCTGCGTACAACAATACCGAAAGGGACAATCATTTTATCGCGGCGTGGTGGCATCCCCGTTCGCACGCTTACCGGGCCTTCGGAACGAACGACGACACAGCATGGTTGCCGGTATCAGAAACGCCGCCGGTGGCCGATCGATTGCAAGCGATGATTTCAGACGTACAGAATGCATTGCCGAATTTTCTGGCGCTCACAAATCAGTTAACGCGAATCCTGGATAATACGGCACAAGTCACTTCTAATTTAAACATCACCGTCGTTGAAACTCATCCTTTGCTGACCAACGCTAATGTCACCCTTTCGCGCCTGGATACGAATTTGAATGCTACCATCCTGCAAGTGGGTCCATTGCTGACCAATGCCAATTCCTTTGTGGTCAATCTGAATACGAATGTAACCGCAACACTCGAAAATCTCGCGGATATCTCAAGCAATTTGGACATGCAGGTGCAGAATGATACCAACATGCTGGAGGGCATTTCTAAAATGATTACAGATTATGACGCCTTCGTCCTTGGGCTGGAACACCATTGGCTGTTGCGTTCTGCGTTTAAAAAGACGAACACAAACTCAAGTACAGACGCAAAATCGCCTTCACCCTCGCTAAAAACACCGAGACAAAGCGGATCACCCTAGCGGTGGAATCGCTCTCACATTTTATCTTTTAAAAACCAATCCACGAATATTTTGATGCCCTGTTCGAATTTCACCTGGGGATTGTAGCCGAGTTTTTCGCGTGCTTTGGAAATATCAGCAAACGTCAGTGGCACATCCCCAGCCTGGAGCGGCTGGCGGTCAATGATGGCTTTTTTATCAAGCGCTTTTTCCAGCGATTCAATCATCCGGCTCAGAGAAATCGTTTCCGATTCGGCCAGGTTAAAAATGTCATAACCAATTTCTTTTTGTGTACAGGCCATCACACCGTCCACTGTGTCTGAGACAAAGGTATAATCGCGCCCGGCTGTGCCATCGCCAAAAACCGGAATAGGTTTTCCAGCACAAATAAATTTTGCGAATTTGTATATCGCCAAATCCGGCCGCTGCCGCGGCCCGTATACCGTAAAAAACCGCAACATCGCCACATCCATTTTATAAATATGATGCCACACGTGGCCCAGCGCTTCACAGGCCAGCTTCGTGGCGGCATAAGGTGAAATGGCGGTAGTGATAGGAGCGCTCTCTGAAAACGGCATCTGCGAGTTAAGCCCATAGACCGACGAAGATGAAGCCATGATCATTTTTTTTACGCCGTTAAGCCGCGCCGCTTCAAGGACATTGATTGTGCCCTCGACATTGACCCGCTGATAAAGCGCAGGTTGCTCCAGGCTCGGCCCCACTCCTGCCCGCGCCGCAAGATGGATGACCTGGTCGAATTTGACGGAGGAGCAGATTTCGTCAAGAGCAGCGCGATCAGTAATGTCGCCATGGACAAATTCAAAGGGCAACGCCAGCGCCTGGATTTCGCGCAGGTTGCGACGCTTGAACTGTGGATCGTAAAATGAATTTAGGTCGTCAAAAGCCCAAACGTGGTGGCCGTTGCGCAACAAGCGTTCGCAAACGTGCGAACCAATGAAGCCGGCGCCGCCAGTGACAAGAAAATTCATGCCGAACGCTAACAATCCCCGCACGCCCTGTCGAGGGTGTCATGGACAGCGATTTTATTTTCTTTTTTGGGAAAACCGTCTAATATCCGCGCTTTATGCCATTAACACATACTAGGGAATTGTTTGCCAAAGCGTTGAAGGGAAAATATGCGCTCGGCGCATTCAACGTAAATAACATGGAATTGCTTCAGGCTATCATTGAGGCCTGTGAAGAGGAGAAAGCACCTGTGATGCTGCAAATCTCCAAAGGCGCACGCCAATATGCCAACCCGGTTTATCTTAAAAGATTGATTGAGGCGGCGGTGAGCTTGTCCACGATTCCCATTGCCGTGCATTTGGACCACGGCGATACATTTGAACTTTGCAAAGAGTGCATTGACGAAGGCTTTACGAGCGTAATGATTGACGCCAGCCACGAACCGTTTGAGAAAAACGTAGAAATTACCAAGAAAGTTGTGGAATACGCGCATAAGCATAATTGCGTGGTGGAATCGGAATTGGGCCATCTCGTAGGCGCACAATTTGACGAAGGCGAAGAAGGCGGCGCACATTCAACCAGTGGCCATTATACTGAACCCGAAGAAGCGGTGCAATTTGTCAAAGAAACCGGCTGTGATTCGCTGGCCGTCGCCATCGGCAACTCACATGGCGCATATAAATTTAAAGGCACACAGCATCTGGACCTTGAACGGCTCAAACTCATTAAGAAAGCGCTGATGGATGCCGGCCTGGGTGATTATCCGCTGGTACTGCACGGAGCTTCGAGCGTTCCTAAAGATTTGGCGGAAGAGATTAACAAATACGGTGGCAAGCTGGGAACAGATACTGCCGGCGTGCCGGAAGCCGATATTGAAATCGCGCGCCGTACCGGTTGCACAAAAGTAAACATTGATACCGATTTGCGTATGGCAATGACGGCTGCAATTCGCAAGGTTTTCTCGGAAAATCCAAAAGAATTTGATCCGCGCAAATACCTCGGCCCCGCCCGCGCAAAAGTGAAGGAACTGGTTCGCCACAAAATCAAAGATGTCCTCTGCTGCGCTGGCCACGCTTTCGATTAAGAGCTGGCTCAGATAGAGCAATTTTGGCACAAATGGCGCGACATTTTTGCGCAATTTGTGCCATTTTTTATGCCTCTTTTAGTTGCCGTTTTGGCAAAAAGCCTTGTTTTTTAATCATTTCGAGCTTTGGCACATTCAAAGCTAAAAGGTTAGTTGTTAACGATGTAACAATTTAACTAAATAACTAAAGGAATTATTTTATGAAACTGACGAGAATATCTACCTGGCCGACATTGGGCCGACTGACTGATTTACGCGATGAGATTGACCGTCTTTTTGAGGCGCCACTTTCCCGTACATCCGAATTCCTGGGCTGGACCCCGGCGTTTGATGTCTATGAGGAAAAAGACAACTACGTTGTGAAGGCCGAATTGCCTGGCATGAAAAAGGAAGACATCAGCGTTTCGTTACATGACGGCAACCTGATTATTTCAGGCGAACGCAAGGGCGAGACGAAAGGCGAAGGTACTGAGGTTTACCGCGCTGAGCGATATTTCGGCAAATTTCAACGCGCCGTATCGTTGCCTGCACTGGTGGCTGCGAACCAGGTAAAAGCCGAATACAAAGACGGCATCCTGACAGTCACGCTTCCCAAAAGCGAGGAAGCCAAACCAAAACAAATTCAGGTTGATGTAGGCTGATTTGGTGTAGTGGTTGGGGTTAGTGAAGGACAGAGGCTCCCGCAACTTCCGTTGCGGGAGTTTTTTTGTTTTGCTTTTGGGCTGCGGGCATGGCTTACTATTCGGCTCGCACCTGTGGTAGGTTACCCAAGTGGCCAACGGGGGCAGACTGTAAATCTGCTGGCTTACGCCTTCGATGGTTCGAATCCATCACCTACCACCATCCTTGTTGCCATGCCTGACGCCATAGCCCTTGCCGCCGCATAAGTGATTCGATACTGTGGCTTTAACTCGGTGTTATGAATTACTATGTGCGCAAGCAAGGAATGGATATCGGGGTTTTTCCGATTGAAGAATTGCAGCGGCGGCGCGCGGCCGGAGAATTCACGGGCGCAGAGTATATCCAGCGCGAAGGAACGACCGATTGGCAGCCATTGGATCTGGTTTTGCAAAAAGGTTACCAACTCGCACCGCCGCACCTGCCACGGCCAGTTTCACAGCAGGGACCAAACCAGACCGTAGTTTGGTTTGCCATTGGGACTGGCATTGTTTTCTGCCTTCTGTTTGTCATGGCATTTGTCTATGGCATTAACAAAATTCAACGGAATACGTTGTTCGATGTTAATCAGCGACGTTCATTCAGCCAACCGAATCCCGGATCCATCGCCATTGCCGGCAGACCCATCGTTTGGACCAACACCACACAAACGGCGGCAGATTCCCAAAAGCGTGCCAGGGATTTTGGAACTCGCCAGTGGATTGATGGTTATGAAAAACGCAGCCAGCACAATCCTGAATTTGACGCCGAGGCGGATCAATTCATTCGTGCTTATGTTTCACTTAATCCTGGTTTTCACGCTACAAATTTCAATTCATTGGAAGGCCAGAGCGATAAACTGGCTAATGATACAAATTGCAGGGATCCGTTAATATTGACCATTACCGCGGATCAAAGCCTGAATTTATTTGAAGCCATTCATCGCTTTGAGCGCGCACTGGCGGCCTATCCAGATTCCCAATATAAGGCGTACCCCGAATTGTATGCCACAGTGAGACTGGCTGCTCAACTGGACAACAATCCTGTCCGTGTGTCCGCTTTGGATTCGTCGGCCGTGACGCTCCTAAAACAATGCTTTGCGGATGGCAGTTTTACCCCGGCCGATCAGGAGCAAATCGGAGAGATTTTTATCAATGGCTGGGGATACGACTTCTTCCAACGCAACGAGGTTTCTGTTTGCAATGTGGTTCATGCCGCCGGACCGGATTATAAATGGCTGGCGCTCGTATTGGACGGTGAGCATGAAATTGACGCGGCCTGGGATGCACGCGGCGATGGTTACGGTGACAGTGTCACGGACGAAGGCTGGCGCGGCTTCCACTCCCACCTGGCAACGGCTTCAAGCGATTTTACGGCCGCCTGGGAATTGCATCCCGATTGGCCACTGGCGCCGGAACGCATGATTACAGTGTCGCTTGGCCAGTCGGATATCGCCGTTATGCGCCAATGGTTTGACCGGACGACACTGGCGCAAATTGATTATCCTCGAGCCTGGTCGGATTTCCTTTGGGGCTTATATCCGCGATGGTATGGGAACCATCAGGCTATGCTTGCGTTGGGAGTGGCCGCGGTAAACACCCGTCGCTTTGACACTGATGTACCGTACAAATACATGCAGAGCATCCAGGACGTAGAATCGGATTCAGGGCTTTCCCCGGGTGAGCACATCTATGGGCGCCATGACGTCTGGCCAAATTTACAGCGAATGTATGAGGGATATGTTGATGCGGCGTCACCTGCCCCATCACAGAAGCAGCAATTAGAGAAATGGCGGACGCGCTACGCAATCACTGCCTATCTCGCCGGCAAATACGATGTCGCCCATACACAACTCGAAGCCTTGGACTGGAAAGTTTCGCCGGAAAACGTAAAAGGATTGAACATTGAACTCGCGCTCATGCCGCTAGAGGTAGCCGCACGAGCCAGCTCACTGAGCAATAAAATCTCAGCAGCCGAATCCGCGCGCAACGCCGGTGATGCTTCCTATGCCTTAAAAAAATATAATCAAATGAAAGATGCCCCGGGACTTGACGGACATGCTGCGAGCTTTATTAAACACAGGATATCAGAACTTTCCGCTGAAAACAGCCTGGAACAGGGCAAGTGGATTAACCTGTTGCCGTTACAAGATAATGATCCAGATTGGGTTTACGAATTTGGACAGGCCCATGTGCTGCCGGATGGCGCTCTGGAAGTTGAGTCGGGTACGAAAGGACATATGCTTTTTTCCCGAGTCCGGGCAGGCATGAATTTTGAAATACGCGGCCAATTTGAAGTTATCCGTTCCTCCAACAAAAATTTCCAGGGCGGACTGGTCATGGGCGTGCCGGACTTCGACGGTTATGAATGGTACGGTTTTCGGATAAAACGGCATGACGAAGAAGGTGACTTGGTTTCATTTTCCGATGGCTGGAGCCGTGACCAGATCGTTCAGCATCTCACATTAAATGATGTTACCAACTCGTTTGATTTTACATTCCAGGACGGCAAAGTGACAGCGATTGTTAATGGGACGAAAGTTTTTAACAATGCAGAGCCGCCGGTGAATATACGTGTACCAAACAATTCCTATCTCGTTGGCCTGGGCGCGTTCAATGACAGTGCCGACACGGTTATTCGCTACCGCAACATCCAATTGAGGAAACTCTAAATTGGGTTAAGCCGCGACTGTCTTTTCCGCCCGGGTTTCGGTCCGCGTCCGGTAAAGTACATCCACGACGTTGCGGAGGTATTGTTCATCCGCCACGCCTTCCGTCGCTTCGGCGGGAAATTCTACCTTGGTGCGGAAATGGGCCGCGAGGTCACCGAACATTTCCACGCGCGCAACAGGATCCAGTTCATCCCTTCGTAATAGCGCCTGCAATGCAATGCCTGCTTCAGCCGGCAAAGTGTTTTGGCGCAAACGGGCCGCCAGATGCGGGAATTGCCGGAGTGAATTGAATTTCCCGGCCAGAATCTGGTCAAGGTCCGGCTCCAGAACCTTCGGGCTGCGAATGACCACAGTATTCGCCGCGATGTCGCCAAGCCGCTGGCATTTGGAGTTCAACCAACAAGTCACTCCGCCAACAAAATAAGCAAAGGGTAACGAGTCCACAAAGCGCAGGAGATTACGAACAACAATTTGGTTGAATTGGATTCTCATGCCTTCCACATCCATTACCCGAAGGCGAAAAAGTCTTTTACCGATTGTTTGGCCCCGCCAATTCCATTCAAAAAAGATCCCGTAACCAATACTGATGACAAACCAGCCGATGATGTAGAAAGCAATGGCAAATCCAATGCTTAAAATTCCAAATATGGCAATGAACGTACCAATAACCGATAAAATCAGATGAATGCACAATTGATCGATAAACCACGCGAAAAACCGTGAAACCGGCCCTCCAAGTTGTTGCGAAAAAACGATACCCTCAGGCGTGCGAATAACCAAAGTGCTGGTTTTCATTTGGCCGTCCTTTCATCTGCCGGTTTCCTTTTCCCCGAACGTGAGAGAAACAGGATTAAAAGCGTCAACTCGATGCAACCGAATGCAATTTTCGCATTATAGGGAACGACTGGTTCATGATATTGCGACAGGAACGCCTCAATAAAGCCCGCCCAAACTAAAAGAATTCCCACACCGAAAATGAGCGTCATCAGATCCTGCGAAACAGCGCGCAGACGCGCCCGCAATGATAACCGGCTGCCATGCCCGATTAAGGCTGCAGCCAGGATCAATCCGGCCTGGCCGGCAATCAAGATGGAGGGAATTTCAATGACGCCATGCGGCATCAGCCAGCCCAGTAAAAATTTCGTTTCGCCGGCGTGAATGTAATCCACTGCCACGGCACCCAGAATCACGCCATTGTAAAACAGCATGATAATGGTCCCAAAACCCCAGGTCATCCCAAGCGCCAGTGTGAAGATGGACACCTTGATGTTATGCGTCATTAATTGGGCGGAAAATGTCGATTTGAAACCTTGCAACCGGTCCTCTTTGGCTTTTTCCTCCTCTTGCACACGCTTGACCGGATCCTGCATCAATCCGGAGAACGGCATTAACACGGGCTTGGAATCAGGATCTAACGCAATCGCCCCCCCGCCAAACATACAACCGGCAATAGTGATAACCAGGGAAAGATAAAAGGCGCGTACATGGCGGCGAAACGTCTGCGGTAACGTTTGAAAAAACCATTGCAGGGGAAAAATCCGCCGCCGTTTTTCCCGCGTCTCATGAATCTCACCATAGGCCCGGCTGACTAGATTCTCCAGGTAACGCCGAATTTCAGGCTCGGAAGAAAACGTAGTGATTTTAGCCAGATCAGACGCAGTCCGCTCATAGAGTTGATGAAAGATTTGCAATTGATCGAGCGACATCGTCATGTTCGGCTCGGATTCAAGATGGTTAAGCCGTTTTTCGAGCTCCTCCCACGATGGCCGTTCGTTCGCAATGAAAAGTTGTAAATCAACAATCACAGCAACTGCCTTTGTTTGACGTTCAGATATTGTGTTACCAGTTCGGCGCTCAAACGTTCGTTTTTGAGCAAAGAAAATTGTACCCCCAACCGCTGTAAAACTTTTTGCAATTCCCGTAGTTTCCGCCAGCGCAAGTGACCGCCCAATTCAAGATATAAATCATCCAAGACTTGCACACCTGGATTGGAAAACAGCGGTTTAACACCCGGCAGTTGCAGCATATTCACCAGGATCAAATGCTGGCGGCGAATCATATCCAGGTTGCGGACGAAACTCTCGGTTACCGCCGGGTCATCCAGCGCAGTCAAAAAAATTAGCAGCGCGCGACGGCGCAAGCGCAAGCGAATGAAGGTACATAGCTCGTCGAAATCGGGTGTAACGGTTTTGGGCTGCAACGTATAAAGGGCGTCACGGCACGTGTCGTAATGCTCCTGGCCATTTTTAGCGCGCACAAATTTCTCTACCTTATCGGTAAACGTCACCAGCCCAAACAAATCTCCCTGTTGCTCCGCCGCCAGCCCAAGCACCAGCGCAGCCGTAACAAACCGCTCCAGGGCCGATTCTGCCCCGGCGCTTTCACTCGACTTCCGCGCACTCAATCGGGACGCATCAATGATCACATAGACTTCCTGCGTTCTTTCGATCTGAAACACTTTTGTGATCGGTTTGCCCCGGCGCGCCGTCGCCTTCCAATGGATTTCGTCATAGCCATCACCCGGAACATACTCGCGTAATTTTTCAAAATCGCGGCCTTTGCCTACCTGCCGCTGCGCGTGCAAACCAAATTGGCCCCGATTCAAGAACAACGCCGCAAGATTTTTCCGGTCCTTCAAAAGGTTGGGGTATACGCGAATCTCAGATTGCACTGGCACGGATTTTCGCGCCGCCCAAAAACCTAACGGCGACTCACCTTCCACAAATGCCGTATCGAACCTATAATTACCGCGTTTAAGTGGTGTGCATGGCCAGGTTAGCCGCGACCATTCGCTCTGTGCCGGCAAAACCGCATCTAATTCCGTTGACTCGGCTTTAATTTCGCGCGGCCATGGCAGGCCGACGCGTAATAATCTCTGACGCTGTTGCTCATTCCGAATTCGCAGCTCCAATTTCCCCTCACGATCTTTGGACATTCGCGCCACGGCAGGAAGTTCAACTGCAATTCCACCCAGATTTCTTCGCGCACCGAACGCATCTATGATCGCCACCAAAAAAAGCCCACCGATAAACAACAGGCTGGCGGCAAATGCCGCAGGGGAAACCGCCGCGAGGAACGCAAACGGCAAAACAATTACCGCCGTCCAAAATAATAACCTGGTGCGCGGAACAATCATCGTGGCACGGCAATTTGCTGCAGGATTTGTTGGATAACTTCCGTGACCGAAAGCCCTTCAATCTCAAATTCCGGTCGCAAGATCAGGCGATGTTCCAAAACGGGAGGCGCCATCATTTTTATATCATCTGGCGTTACAAAATCGCGGCCGGAGATTGCTGCATAGGCGCGCGCCGCCATGATTAGGGATTGCGTTGCGCGCGGCCCTGCACCAACGAGAATGCTTTCGTGCGAACGTGTCGCACGAACAATATCCACCAGATAAGCGGTCAACTCCTCACGAATGACGATTGCTGCCAGCCCCTGGCGTAACTCGGCTAAATCCTCAGCCTTGATGACTGGCTGCACAATGCCTTGCGTCAATAGCATTTCCGGCGCTTCCTTAGTCATTGTTCGTTGGGCCAACGACAACTCCTCCGCACGATCGGGCGCACCCATCGTAATTTTAAGCATGAAGCGGTCTTTCTGTGCCTCCGGCAACGGATAAGTTCCTTCATATTCAATCGGGTTTTGTGTGGCGAAAACTGTAAAGCTTGGCGGCAACGAATGCGTCTCCCGGTCAATCGTCACCAAACGCTCCTGCATGGCTTGCAGTAAGGCCGACTGCGTCTTGGCCGGCGCGCGATTGATTTCATCCGCCAGGAGGAACGAAGTGAAAATTGGCCCTTTGATGAGAGAGAATTCATTTCGCTGCAAATTGAAAACACTCGTGCCGGTAATGTCGGCGGGCATGAGATCGGGCGTGAACTGGATACGGGCAAAATCCGCACCCAGCACATGCGCCAGAGTTCGTACCAGCAATGTTTTAGCGACGCCCGGCACGCCTTCCACGAGGGCGTGGTTGCCGGTGAAAATACAGATGAGCGCCTTTTCAATGACATCATGCTGGCCAATGATGACCTTGCCGGTTTCATGCTGCGCCTGCGCGAGAACTTCCTTAAGCCGTTCTGTGTTCATAGTTTTGGTTGTCGTGGTCCGAGAGTCTCGGAAATTTTTTGGTAAGTTACAATCGGGTTTGAACTGGCGGATGACGTATCTGCAACAAAGATGGCCTCAGCCTGCTGGAACCGTGCAGTCGAATTTTTGCCCGCGAACGCCACTGTTTTTTTCCATTCAGTAAAACAGGTCGCTAGAATATTTTGTGGCGAGATGCTTCGGCGCAACAAATTAACAAAACCCGAGGCAGAATCTTTACC
>DATJXK010000197.1:0-15112 GCA_035500235.1 Pseudomonadales bacterium
CAGACCGGCCGCCCGGTCGGCTCGGTCATGACGGTTGCATTTGAACTCAACGGTCAAAAATTCGTCGCCTTCAACGGCGGTCCCGGTTTCAAATTCACGGAAGCGATCTCCCTGGTCGTAAGCTGCAAAACCCAGGCTGAGTTGGACTATTTTTGGAAGAAGCTTTCCGCTGGTGGCGAGGAAAGGCCCTGTGGCTGGGTTAAAGATAAGTTTGGCCTTTGCTGGCAAATTTGTCCGTCTGCCATTTTCGAATGGTTGAGCGGCAAAGATCCGGCGCGAACCCAGCGGGTCATGCAAGCCGTGATGCAAATGGGCAAGCTCGATATTAAAACGCTGAAAAAAGCTTACGGAAAACCCGGACGATAATCATTTGAAGGTCAGTTCTGCCTTTCAAATACGAGTGGGAATCCCCCTCCGCCCTGGAGCCAGGTGCCGGCAATCTTGCCGTTCTCCAGCTTCCCATCATAAGCGCCTCCTGCCCATTTCCATTTCATGTGCAGGTTGGGCGCCGAATATTCAAAAGTCGAAACGGGTATCGGTGATTCATTTCCGAGTTGCTCCACGTTTGCCAAGGTGGCCGCGTAAGAGCCATCCGGCAGTTTCCCAATGTCTAATGTAAGCGGAATGGTGATGGTATTAGTCCCGAGAGGAATGCTCCAGGCCCCTTTCCAGTGCCCCTGCAGATCGGACGCGCTCGTGAACGAATAATCTTCCACGCCCGTCTGCGCTTCTTCCACCACATAGTCCGCGCGCTGGAAGAAGGCAGGCACTGATTTGCCGCCTTGAATCCATGTTCCCTTTATCGTGCGCCTAGCACTGTCCAACTCGCCCTGGAACTTGCCCGCATTGGAATTAACCTCCAGGTTTACCGCTCCGTGGTCGTAATCCAATGATGCCGGCTGGCCATCCGCGCCTTGCATGGGACTGTCCAATTCGGCGCGAAATGTTCCATCCGGTTTTTCGGCGATTTTCAAATTTAGCGGCAGCGTATTGGATGCCTCCATTTTGTCCCCGTTCCAATCGCCAAACTGCCGGTCTCCCAAACCGCTGGGATAATGACCGGCCCGCAGAACGATGCCTCCTTTCCAATATCCCTGCAGCGCCGAATCAGGCCGGGGCTCAAAATCGCTCTCTTCCAACGGCTGGTAAGCGGGTGTAGGAGCATGAGTCCGCCTCAAGATGATGCTATTGAAATCCATGCTCGTCGCCTTGGCGTTTAATTTCCCTATATACACCGAATTCCGCCGGGGATTGACGATGATCTGGATGTTCGGAAAATCATAAACGACCCTGGCCACCGGTACGTTAGAACGTCCCACGTCCACCGCGTTAATATTAGCCACGTAAACGCCGCTGATTTTGGACAATTGTAAGACGATATGCGTGCCCGTTCCTTCTCCTCTTTTGGTGCCCGTGCCCCCCAGCGGCATGATGCCCTCCCACGTGCCCTGGATATTCGGATAAAAGGCTGCGCGAATGGCATGCACGATGTGGTATTTGTCAGCCACCAAACCCGCCCCGCCCGCCGTCAAAAGAACCACCGCAGTGGTCACCGCTGCCGTTTTTGCTTTGGACCATGCCATAAATTTTAAAGTTCCTTTCACGAGGGTTAAGGTCGAAGTCGAAGCGATCGCGCCTTTAACCACAGCCGCAGTGGAAATAGTTTTGGCAAGACCAACCGGCGCGGCGTGGATCGAATTTGCGGAGACGGCCCCGGCAAAAATCCCCCCCGTTAAAACCATGCCGCGTTTGGTAAAAAATTTACGCAGCTTTTCCAGTGCCCGGTGAGTGCGCTTGTGCGCCGCTGCTTCGGTCAATTTCAGCGCGGCGGCTACTTCCCGCGCGCTCTTGTTTTCAAAATACCGGAGCACGACCGCGTTGCGGTCCGTTTCACCCAGCCCGCCCATGGCTTCGTCCAGCAACGGCGCGATTTCTTCCCATCCGGTGGCGTCCGGTGCGTTCAAGGTCGATTGCATATAGGCCTCCTGTTCACGGCGTTGACGGCGCATTTCGCCTTTCATGAAATTGGCCGCGGTCAACCGCGCGGTTTGATAAAGCCAGCCGGACAACACCGTGCCGCGTCGCAGCCCGGGAGCCTTGCGGGCCAGGATGATGAATACGGCTTGTGAAACCTCTTCCGCCGCCTGCGGATTGCCGGTGAACCGCAGCGCCGTGGAATAAACCAGGTTGATATGCCGCTCGACGAGGCCCGCAAAGGCCTCCTCAGAATTTGTCCTGGCAAATTCCCCCAGCAGTTGTTGGTCGTCTGGTTCAGGCATCTACCCAATGATGTCCGTCAAACCCTCAACTGGACAAAGAATTTTATTTCGTCGACTCGTGCGAACTTTTTTGCCCTGAAGTTGTCTGAAAGGTTGTAAACACGCGTAACAATAACAGCGGGAAAAGGCTGCGATGTTCTTCCGGCGCGTTAAAATGCCACTCGCCGATGGCTCGCGTTTTGCTTAAAATACCCGTTAGCTCACAATGAGTGGACTCAATGTCAATCTGGATTTGGTAAAGAAATATAACGTGCCGGGGCCGCGTTACACGAGCTATCCGCCCGCCACCAAATTCACCAAAACGCTGGCCTGGCCGGAGCTTTTCGAGAAAATCGCCATCAATAACCGCTCCGGCCGGGGGCTGTCGCTTTATTTCCATATCCCCTTTTGCGAAACGCTTTGCTGGTTTTGCGGTTGTACCACGGTCATTACGTCCAACCACGGGCAGGCCGCGGCCTATCTGGCCCATCTCGAAAAAGAAATTGCCCGCATGGCCGTGCTCCTGGATCCCAAACGGAAAGTCGTGCAACTCCACTGGGGCGGCGGTTCGCCAACATTTTTGCACCCGGACGAAATCCGGCGGCTGGGTCATGCCATCAGGAAGCATTTCAAATTTTCCGATAACGTCGAAGCCAGTGTCGAAATCGATCCCCGGCGGTTGTCGCGCGACCATCTCGTGGCGTTGCGCGAAATCGGCTTCAACCGCGCATCGTTGGGCGTGCAGGATTTTGAACCCAAAGTGCAGGAGGCCATTCACCGCGTCCAGCCCCGTGATATGACCCAACAGGTCCTAAGCTGGGCTCGCGAATTGGGTTTTAACTCGGTCAACTTCGATTTGATTTACGGCCTGCCACACCAGACGGTTAATTCCTTCGACCGCACGCTGGACGCCGTTTTGGAAATGGCGCCGGACCGCCTGGCCGTGTTCAGCTATGCCCACGTGCCGTGGATCAAGCCCGCGCAAAAAATCCTCGAGCAAAAAGTCCTCCCCACGCCCGAAGTAAAACTGGAATTGCTGAAAACCGTCATCGAGCGGCTGACCGAAAACGACCGTTACACTTATATCGGCATGGACCACTTTGCCCGGCCCACGGACGAACTGGTCACCGCCCAGCGCAACAAAACCCTGCAACGGAATTTTCAGGGCTATAGCACACGTGGTAACGCGGATATTTATGCCTTCGGCATGAGCGCCATCTCGCAGATTCCGGACGTCTACTGGCAAAACGAAAAAGAATTGCCGTCCTACTATGCCGCACTCGACCAGGGCAAAACTCCTTTTCCGCGCAGTTACATCCTGACTAACGAAGACAAAATCCGCCGGGAAACCATCATGCGCGTCATGTGTGATCTCTCGCTGGACTACGCAGCCATGTCGCAAAAACTGGGCATCAATTTCGCGGAACATTTTGCGGATGAACTGGCAGCGCTCGCGCCTTTCGAAGCTGATGGCCTCGTTCGCCTTTTCCCCGACGGCCTGGAAGTCACCGATACCGGGCGGTTATTTATCCGCAATGTCGCCATGAGTTTCGACAACACCTTGGCTCCCGCGCATGAACGAAGATTTTCGCGGACGATATAAACAGCCATTGAGAACGCAACAGAGAACAGACCGGCGAGCCAGCCTATCGCGCCGGGTTTTGGGAGTCAGCATCATGCAGGCGGGATATGAGCAGCTCGCTGTAGCCGTCTTTGCGCAGCTGTTCGTAATCCACGCGGCCGAACTTTTTTTGCAAATCACGCTTGATCCCGTTCACCAGTTTTTTGATCGCGGGCTCCAATAATTCAGTCTCGGTTTGCGCTTGGTTTATGCGGCCTTGCACAGCCTTATCCTAGACAAAAAAACATCGTATATGCAAGAAAAATCCGCGTTTTTTTCCCGCGTCCTCGACAATTTTTCGCCGTCGTTTACCCTTCCCCAATTTGAATGAAATCCGTGGCCATCATCGGCGCCGGCATCACCGGATTGACCGCCGCTTTCTGTCTCAAGCGCAATGGGATACCCGTCACGGTTTATGAAGCCACCAGCCGGGCAGGGGGAGTCATCCAATCCGTACGCCGGGATGGTTTCCTCGCCGAGTCAGGTCCAAACACTCTCCTGGAAACGGCGCCGGAGATCTCCCAACTCATCCGCGATTTGAATTTGGAATCGCGCCGGCGGCAAACCAGTCCCGATGCCGAAGCCCGGTTTGTCGTGCGCGGCAAACAGCCCGTGGCCATGCCCTCATCACAATTGGGAATCTTCACTTCCAAACTTTTGACCGTGGGCGCCAAGCTCGCCCTGCTGCGCGAACCTTTCATTCCGCCCCGTCGCCATGGTGCCGAAGAAAGCGTGGCGGACTTCGTCTCACGCCGGGTGAATCGCGAATTTCTCGACCGCCTTGTGGACGCGCTCGTGGCGGGAATTTACGCGGGCGATCCGCAAAAACTTTCCGTGCAACATGCTTTTCCCCGGCTCGCGCAACTCGAAACCAAATACGGCTCCCTCATCAAGGGCCAAATACGCAGCGCCCGGGAACGAAAAAAAACCGGCCAGGTCGCCCGTGACCGCGCCCCTAAACTTTCTTTCGATGACGGCCTGCAGGTTTTGACTGATACGCTTGCCGCACAAGTAGACGTCAAATTTAACACCCCGGTAACGCGCCTGGCTAAAAACGGAAATACCTGGCAGGTTACCACTCCGACAAATGAAATTGAACATGCCGCAGTCGTTTACTGTGGCACCGCATTCCGGCTGGCGGAGTTGTCGGTCATGACCCCAAAACCGGTAGACCTTTCGCTGTTCTCCGAAATTCGTTATTCGCCAGTGGCCAGTGTCGTCCTCGGTTTCCGGCGGGAAGACGTGGTGCATCCCTGCCGGGGTTTTGGCATGTTGATTCCAAAAATCGAAGGCTTCAAAATCCTCGGGACAATTTTTTCGTCGGCGCTGTTTCCCGATCGCGCTCCGGCCGGCCATGTTTTATTGTCCAGCTACGTCGGCGGTGAGCGTGATCCCAAACTCGCCGGGCTCCCGGCAGATGAATTGGTTAAAGTGACCCGCGATGATTTGGCCGTCCTGCTTGGTGTCAAAGGCCGGCCCGTGTTTGTGCACACCGCGCTTTATCCGCGTGCGATTCCCCAATACAATCTCGGTTACGGAAAGTTTAAAGATCGAATGAACGAAATCGAATCAAGCACGCCCGGCCTGTTTTTCGCCGGCCATTTTCGCGATGGCATCTCGCTGGGCGATTCAATCGTATCTGGCTCCAACATGGCCGCCCGCCTGAAAAATTTCCTGGCATGAGCAAAGGCATCCTGCTGGTCAATTTAGGTTCACCTGATTCCACGTCCGAGGAGGACGTGCGGAAATACCTGCGCGAATTTCTCATGGACGGCCGCGTCCTGGATGCCCCATGGCCCGTGCGTTTTTGCATCGTACACTTTACGATTCTACCGTCGCGCCCGAAGGAATCCGCCCACGCCTACCAAAAAATTTGGACGCCCGCAGGCTCGCCGCTCGTCGTGACCAGCCGCAATGTCCAAAAAAAATTGCAAAGCCGCTTCGACATTCCCGTGGAACTGGCCATGCGCTATCAAAATCCGTCCATCGAAAGCGCGATCAAAAAATTGCGCGATGCCGGCGTGGACGATTTATTTTTGATCCCGCTTTTCCCGCATTACGCGATGTCGAGTTATGAAAGCGCCGTCGTGCGGGTGCAGGAAGTCGTGGCCAAAATCGCGCCGCCAATGAAAGTGACCGTGCAACCGCCGTACTTTGACGCGCCCGATTACATTACTGCGCTCGCCGCCACCGCACAGGACGCGTTGCAATCCGGCTACGACCATTTGCTTTTCAGTTTTCACGGCATCCCGGAGCGGCACTTGAAAAAATCCGACACTACCGGCTGTCATTGTTTGGCGAAGGAAAACTGTTGCGAGGTTCCCAGCCCCGCGCATGCCACGTGCTATCGCGCGCAATGTTTTAAAACCGTCGCCGCCTTCATTGCCAAAGCGAACATCCCCAAAAATAAATATTCCGTTTCTTTCCAATCACGTCTGGGCAAAGACCCGTGGCTGAAACCCTACACCGATTTTGAACTCGCGGAATTTCCTAAACGCGGCATCAAAAAACTTCTGGTGATTTGTCCCGCGTTCGTCTCGGATTGCCTGGAGACGAGCGAAGAAATTGCCATGCGCGGCCGGGAAACTTTCCTTGAAGCCGGCGGAAAAGAGTTCACCCAAATTCCGTGCCTGAACGAACATCCGCTCTGGATCGACGCGCTCGAAAAAATGGCTCAAGGCTTTATGCGCGAGAACGTTTGAATAAATGCTTCAGCAGTCCAGCAGCGAGGAATTTTGGGTTTTGGCGAGGCTTGAGCGAAGGAGCATGCCCGCCAGTGGCCTGTAACTGAGCGAAAAACGAAGCCCAAAACCCAAAAGGACCGCTGCTTCAGCCCACCGCTACCTTAATTTCATGATGCTTATCAATTTCCGCCCGCGCTTCCTTGAAACAACTCGGGCAGATGCCATGGCTGAAAGCCGCCTCCGAATGGTCCGTGATATAAGCCTCCATCTGGTGCCAGTCACCTTCACCATCCCGGATCTGTTTGCAACAGGCGCAAATCGGGAGCAAGCCCGAAAGCGTCCGGGAGCCGTTCAAGGCTTCCGTCAGGTCCTCGATTAATTTTGTCCGCTCAATTTCATTCCGTTTGCGGAAAGTAATATCGCGCGCAATCGCCGAGCCACCGGCGACTTTCCCGTCCGCCATGATTATTGGAGAAATCGTTACCGACACCGGGATCTCCCGCCCGCCTTTGCGCGTGCGTCCGGATTCAAAACAACCCACATGATCGCCCCGCTTGATATGCTCTATCGTATCCACGAGTTCTTCCAGGCGTTCATCCGGGTATAACATGGAAATATTTCGACCGATGATTTCACCGGCGCGATAGCCATAAATGCGCTCCGCCGCGCGGTTCCAACTCGTAATCGTGCCGTCGGGCTTGAACCCATAGATGGCGTCGTCGCTCGATTCGACAATCGCTGCGAAATGCTGGGTCATGGCTTCCCCCTGGCCGCGGGCGCGCCGCGATAATGCGGCCTTGATTTCATTTTCCACCGACGAGGCGAGCATCGAGAGCCTGCCCTTGCTGATAAAATCGTTGGCGCCCTCCTTGATCATCCGCACTGCGCCTTCTTCTCCCGGCACATCGGAAATAACGATAAAAGGGACGTTGACGTCACGCTTGCGCACCATCGCCAGCGCTTCCAGTCCGCTGAATTGCGGCAGGAGATAATCCGAGAGGACGACATCCCACGTGTGACGGCTCATGGCCAGCGCCAATTCCGCGGCGGTTTCCACCCGCTCGGACATTGGCTCATAGCCGCCGCTCCGCAATTCTTCCAATAATTGTTCCGCGCTTTGCGCTGAACCCGCCACGACTAACACATGAATTAGCTTAACCATAGTTACACCCCTGCTGTTGCAATTTGCAGTACAAAACTGCGATTCGCCCTATTTTAGCAAAAAATGTTCCGGCAAATTTTCTGTCCCATTTTTTGGCAAAGCGTTTGAAGTTTTTACACAGCCCGTTACACTCCGCGCATGGAAATTTCTGAGACCATGTCTTGCCCGTTTTGCGGGCAATTCAACGAAATTCTAATAGATACAAGCATCGCGAACCAAAAATTCGTGACCGATTGTGTCGTCTGCTGCCGCCCTTTCGAGGTCATTGCGGAATGCGAAGGCGGCGAGATTCTGAACTTGGAGACCATTGCAAATTGAGAGATACTTTGCACGATGCAATTCGAGAACATTGTTTTCTGGTGCTACATCGTCCTGCTGCTCGCCGGCGGGTTGGTCGGATTTTTCCGGGCACACAGCAAAGTTTCTCTCATCACCGCTTCCGTCGCCGCCGCCATCTTAGTGATTACCCGCGTGCCCGGGCTTTTTGACCGTTCCTTTGCCCGTGACGTGGAGGAAATCACCATGGCTGTGCTGCTCGTGGCCTTTGCCATTCGCCTGGCCAAAACCAAAAAATTTATCCCTAGCGGCCTGCTGCTGATCCTTACAGCCGTAGTGCTCGCATTATTGAATATTAAGCGACACGCCTGACCATGCCCAAACGAAACGACATCCATTCCGTCCTCATCATCGGCGCCGGCCCCATCATCATCGGCCAGGCGTGCGAATTCGATTATTCCGGCACGCAGGCCTGTAAAGCCCTCAAGGAAGAAGGCTACCGCGTCGTCCTCGTCAATTCCAACCCGGCCACCATCATGACCGATCCGGAATTTGCCGACCGCACCTACATCGAGCCTATCACCCCCGAAGCCATCGAGAAAATCATCGCCCGCGAAATTGACGCGATGAAAAAATTGATTGCCGGTGGCGATAAAAATAAAGGCACTAAGCTTGTTTTACTCCCCACCCTCGGCGGCCAGACCGCGTTGAACACCGCTATGGCCTTACACCGTTCCGGCATTCTCGAAAAATACGGCGTCGAAATGATCGGCGCCAAGCCCGAGGCCATCCATAAAGGCGAAGACCGCGAAGCCTTCAAGCAATTGATGCTGAAGATTGGCCTCGACGTGCCCATTTCCGGTACCTCACATAACATGGAGGAAGCCCGCGCTGTGGCTGAAAAAATCGGCCGTTACCCGCTCATTATCCGCCCTGCGTTCACCCTCGGCGGCACCGGCGGCGGTATCGCCTACAATCGCGAGGAGTTCGAAGAAATCGCCCGGCGTGGCATGGATTTATCGCCCGTGTCCGAAATTCTTGTCGAGGAATCGCTCCTCGGCTGGAAGGAATACGAAATGGAAGTCATGCGCGACCGCGCGGACAACTGCGTCATCATCTGCAGCATCGAAAATTTCGATCCCATGGGCGTCCATACCGGCGATAGCATCACCGTCGCCCCCATTCAAACGCTCACGGACAAGGAATATCAAATCATGCGCGACCAAAGCTTCGCCGTGATTCGCGCCGTCGGCGTCGAGACCGGCGGCTCCAACATCCAGTTCGGCGTGAACCCGGACAACGGCCGCATGGTCATCATTGAAATGAACCCGCGCGTCTCGCGCAGTTCCGCGCTGGCGTCCAAAGCCACCGGCTTTCCCATCGCCAAAATCGCCGCCAAACTGGCCGTCGGCTATCTGCTCGACGAAATCAAAAACGATATCACTCGCGAAACGCCCGCGAGCTTCGAGCCGACCATTGATTACGTCGTGACCAAAATTCCGCGCTTCGCCTTCGAGAAATTTCCCCAGGCCGACCCCACGCTTACTACACAGATGAAAAGCGTTGGCGAAGCCATGGCCATTGGACGCACCTTCAAGGAAAGCCTCCAGAAATGCCTGCGCTCCCTCGAAATCGGCCGCGCCGGCCTTGGCGGCGACGGCAAACCCTGGCGCATCGGCACCGAAGTTTACGGCGACCGCGACGTCCTCCCCCGTGATGTCATCTCCCGTAAGCTCACCATCCCCAACGCCGAACGCATTTTCTTCATCCGCCACGCCCTCCGCGCCGGCTTCACCGTCGAAGAAATCTTCCAGCTCACCAAAATCGATCGCTGGTTCCTCGTCCAAATCAAAGAAATCGTGGATTTTGAGGAAGAACTGGCCGGAGCGAAGAATTAATTGAAATGCGCTGTGTAATGATGGTAGCGCCGTGCTGCGAGTGAGTTGAACTTGACAACTAGTGCTCAAAAAGATTGAGTTAGTGACTACCTTCCTTTTTCGTCGGCACTCATGATAAAATGCCCAAATGACGATCAAAAAGTCATATTCGGGCCACACCGCTTGCGTCTTGGACTGCGGCGCCTGTGACGCCGCTTTTTCCCGATTGGATATTCCAAGCATCCTCAGCCTTCAGAAGCCTTTAGAAACCTTTAGAAGCCTTCGGAAGGGTAAAATTAAGAATCATTTTTCAGGCGACGGCCAGGAGCCTGCCGCGTCGAAGCCCCGCTTTGCGGGACGAAGACGGGTTACGGCCATCTTTTTCGGAACCCTACTGGCACCTACAGAACCCTACAGAACGCCCCCCCGGGGCTCCTTTTGCCAGCCATTGCCAGCTACCCCCCGCCCCCTATATGAACGTTAAGCCATCCAGAATTGCCAGCCCTCGGCCCTGCTATTCTCCCTCTCCTGGGGGAGAGGGGAGGGGTGAGGGCGAGCTAAACTCTCGCGGATGCCAGTCCGCGCTAACTTCACTTCTGACTTCCGGCCTCTACCTTCTGAGCTCCCCCCTCCGGCTCATATCCCTGCCACAACCATTCCAGTGCTTCCGCCAGCGTCTGTTGTTTTACGTGACGATCCGTATGCCCCGCATTCCGTGCAAAAACAAACTGGTACTGATACCCCTTTGCCGACAGCACTTTGGCCATGTTTTCATTCGCCACCACCCAATCGTGCATATTATTGCGCATGACGTTTGGGTTATAGAGGTCGCGGTCGCCCACTTCCATCCAGATGCGGATAGGTTTCACCGGGTTGCCGGGAATGATACTCTCATGAAATCCCCATGCGCCGTGCGGTGTCTCCGGGTTCCAGGGCCATTGCTGGTTAATGTAGGTTCCCGAGTACGTAAGCACTCGGTGATACCACTCCGGATGATACCACGCCATGATCAGCGCGCACGAACCGCCCGAACTGCCGCCCATCGTCGCCCGGCCATCTGGATCCTTGGTCAATGTCACATGACATTTTTGCTCCACCAGCGGCAACACTTCCGTCTCCACGAACTCCGCGTATTTCCCCGACATCGTGTCGTACTCCAGGCCACGCTCGCTCCCTTGTGCATCGCCGCCGCCGTTACCGATGGCGATCGCCACCATCGGCGGCACCTTTTTCTCCGCAATCAAATTGTCCAGCACGCTGAACAACATCGAGTCCGGGCCGTCCGCCCCAACAATGAACGGCGCGGCTGTGCCCGAAACATATTGTTTGGGCACATAAACCGAGACATGTCGGGTATAAGGCGCTGGATGACTCGTCGTGACAATCAACTTGGCCGGGTTATCCGGGTCAGGCGTCCCAAACGTGCCCTGGTCGCGTTTAATGCCCGGAAAAAGTTTACTGTCTGTCGAGCTCATGGTGAATTTATATACCGTTCCCTGCGGCACACCGGGCTGCACCTCGATTTCCGGCGCGGGCTTATGCGTCGGGCCGATAATAAAATTCCCGTCCACATCCGCCGGCGGTACCTCGCCGTCCGGTAATTCTTTGGCCGTGACATAACCGGGCCCATGCGGATCGCGCAAGGGTGGCGTCGGCCGCACGTACTCATTTGTTGTGGTTTGCGCCGATGTCGCGTTCAGGCCAATGAACGTTGCGCAAAGAGCGGTGAGACAGGCTATCTTCGGGTTTTTCATATCTGGCTTCTAATCGTTCGGCGAAACAACTGTGCCCGGCCACGGATCAATCCTGATTTGATGGGCGGCCAAAGGGGTTTTCGCAGCATATGTCCGCCACAGCCACCCGGCAACGACAGAATTGCGGGCCTGGACCAGCGCCACCGCTTCCTTGTCACAAGCCATCGGAAACGTCCCGCACAGGTCTGTGAGTCGCGCCGCTTCGTCCCTGGCTTCGCCGCCATCGTCTATTTCCTCGCCGGTTTCATCCCCGGGCATCTTAGACCGTGGCGGCGGAGTAAGGACACTTACCACGAAGAAGAATTTCCTGTCTGCCGCCCAGTTCAGCCCGGAACGAACATCTTCCGGAACATCAGATTCCAGGGTGCCCGCGCTGAAGCTCAATTTGCCCGGCTGCACCACTTCGTCTACATCCACCCAATAACCCTGCTCAAAATCGTCCACGGGCATCGCCTGCAAAAGAGAATCCATCTGCGGCAGGATGCGCGGCCAGTCCAATGGCATATTACCGGATTCTGTCAGCAGCCGGTCTATAAACGCGGCGCCGGCGATCTTGTGGACGACCACAGCTATAGGATTTTCTCCTGGCGGTTGCTGGTTCAACCAGGCTTCGAATTGCTTTTGCGCATCTTCAGGAGAAATACCAAAAGCCACCGCGCACATACAATCATCCCAGGTCTGGATGATCTCGGTTTGATTGTCAGTCTTGGCATCCGGACGCGCTTGCGTGCATGTGCCTATGGCAGCGTAGAGATAAGCATTCATGGTGATGAACAAGTTTTGCCTCACCGGCCACAAATACCAAAGACAAAAAATGTAAAATCAAAAAACACGTTTCAAATAGTCGGGTCGCCAGTTTGTTTGAGGCAGCGTATCAAATCCGGCCGGCACTGTTCCGGCCATGTCCGAAAAACCGGGATCATTTGGTCTATTAAATGTTTCCCCGCCAGCGGCCAATCGTTCTTTGACGAAAGTAGTTCCCGGGGCACAAGCTCGCCCACTTTAATCGTAAACTTCCAATGACCTTCATCGATGACGCTCAAGGGAATCAAATCAGCGTTGTGCCGGGCGGCCAGGCGCACCGCTCCTGCCGCGATCTGGAACGTCCAGCCCTCGCAAAACGGCACGTCAATCTGTTTTTGGACCGGTGAGTCAATCGCCACGATTAATAAATTCCCGGCGGCCATAAATTCATCAATCGCGCGTATTTGATCGCCATAAAAAGCGATCTGGACTTCAGGAAACGGTGAGAATTTATCTTTTAACCGCATCAGGGGCCCGCGGAATTCCGCTTTTCCAGCGCGTAATGCTGCCGCCGGAACGCCCTTGGCCCGCAGCCAAAACCGGCTCAATTCAAAAGCCCCAAAATGACAACAGGCCAAAACGACAGGGCGTTTTTTCTGATACGCCGTTTGCAAATATTCCAACCCTTCCACCCGGCAGTTTTGGGCCCATTTATCCTCCGGCAATCGGTCGGGAAGAAATTCAAGGATGCGGTTTAGATAATCATTCACACGCTGTTGCCTCTGTGTTCGCATGGGTTGTGAGATGTGCAGAAAATTCGGCCGCGGTGAAGTATAGGTCCGTTTCCGGAACGCGCAATTGACGGTGGCGCGAACAGTGTAAAATGGTTTTAAAATGGAATATAATACCTGCGGCGAAAACCAGCGTTCCATTTGGCGCCATGTGGAAAAAAACCAGCGCCCCAGCAGGTTTTTGTACCTTTTCTTAAACGTTTCCGAATACGACACTGTTTCTGAAGAATAGTTGGGAGAGCAAAAGGTTCAATCAATAATCTTTGTGCCGTCGCTACCGGTATTGCGCATTGTGAGACTTGCCTTGAGCCAGCGTCTTGAGGGCTTTTTCCACCCGGCGCACGCGTGTTTCCTCAAGTTTGGCCGAGGTAATCCATTCAACGTATTCGCGCCTGTGGCTTGGGCTGAAATTTTCAAATGCCGCGCGCGCCTTTGAATTTTTCTTTAACGCAGCCAGAAAGTAATCCGGCACGGCAATTTCTTTTCTCTTTGCTCGGCGCATCGGCGCCTTAACTCCCGATTCATTGAGTTCAACCGCCTTCCGGATGTAGCCAAGCAGGATTTTGTCCGATGGCAAATCAGCAGCCGAAGTCAAACGCCGGAGCTTTGCCCTTTCCTTGCCCAAAATGAGTTTGCCCTTCCAGAAGATCAGCGCGCAGTGCTTCTTGAAAGCCGGCATCGCCACCAAAATCCCCTTATGGACAAAAAATGGCGAATTCCATTTGATGGCCTCCTCCACTTGCGGGCAGGCAGCGTGGACGAGCTTGCGGATGCGGTTCAAAATCGGCTTTGCGAAGTCGCCAGCCCCGGCAATGTACGTGTCAACACGAGGATCTTTTTTGCCCATAACCAAAGGATGGAAAATTTCACCGGCAATTTCAATGCGGATTGTAACTTGTTCACTTTGCCTATTCTGTTTTACATTAGTTCCAATAGTTGCAACGCCATGCGATGTGATTTGAAATTTCCGGAAAATTTTCTGTGGGGCACGGCTACATCGCCGACCCAGGTGGAAGGCCATATCGTCAACGAATGGACCGACTACGTGGCCGCGGACGGCGGGCATTGCCGCGTGGCATGCAACCACTATCACCTCTACGAGCAGGACGTGAATCTTATGGCCGGGCTCGGCGTTAACGCCTATCGCATGGGCATTGAATGGTCGCGTTTGCAATCCGCGCCGTTCGCACCGCTCAATCAAAAAGAACTCGACCGGTACATCCATCTCATTGATTGCCTCAAGGCGCAAAACATCACGCCCATGATCGTGCTGCACCATTTTTCGAATCCACTTTGGGTCACCACAACGGGCGGCTGGACGAATCCAGCTACGATTCCCGCCTTTGTGGATTTCGTGAAGAAGATCGCCGCCGCGCTCAAAGACCGCGTTTATTTGTGGAACACGTTCAACGAGCCGGACACGTACGCCTCGCTCACGTATATCCTCGGCGGATTTCCGCCGTTTCATAAATGGAAAGTCGGCTCCTTCCGCACGGTGATTAAGAACATGGCCAAGGCACACGTTCTCGCGGGCGAAGCCATCCGTCAGGAATGTCGTGGAGGCAGAAGCCCCGAAATCGGCATTGCCAAGAACTGGACTTACTTCCAGGCCTTTCAATTTTACGCGTTTTGGGACCATGCCCTGGCGGAGATTTCTCATCACTTGTTCAACCGTTTTGTCCTTGAAGAATTCATGGGCAAGAAGCGCCGTCACGCCTCCACTTTTCTCGGGGTCAATTTTTACGGCCGCGCGCGGCTCCGGCATTTCCAGGCGCTCGTTCCCACCAATGGCGTCCCGCGCGACCGGTTGGATGAACTCGGCATCGTCTGCGACGACATGTTTGAGCGCCATCCGAGCGGCTTTGGTAAACTGCTGAAAAAACTGCACCGCTATTGCAACCTGCCCATCTACATTACCGAGCACGGCTCGGCGTCGAGCGACGAG
>DATJXK010000198.1:0-36572 GCA_035500235.1 Pseudomonadales bacterium
ACCCCAGTTCGGGACAGTGGCGACGTACGTTTCATCCTTGTGCCAATGTTGCGCCATTGCCGGACTTAACAAAATATAATCAATACGGGAGTACGTGTCATCCTTGCCGTAAAAATAGGTCCACGTTACGTTGCGCGGCTCATTATACGACGGTTTGTATGTTGCGCTATCACCGTTGCGCTCGGCAGGACGGGTGTCCACCAGCTTCAATTTGCCGCGGCCGATGATTTCGCGAACAGAGTCAGAATCCTTTTCATCATTGAAGTCGCCCACAACGACAAGAAGCGCTTCAGGGTCAGCTTTGAGATGATCATCAATAATCTGACGGACGATTTTGGCTTCCTCAAAACGCTGTTCATTAGGATCGGCTCCGGAATCGGGCACCTTCGATTTCAAATGAACGGCAATCAGGGTGAACGCAAGGCCCGGTGCAGGCTGGATTTCCAGCTCCGCAATTCCCCGGCTCACACGAAAACGTTTAGCATCCAAAAGAAATTCATCGTTGGTGTGCGGATGCCGCGCGACGATGGGATATTTGCTCAGGACAGCCACATGGATGTTCGTGTCCCAGCCTTCCACATATTCCCAATAGGGGAAATCCTCGCCTTTATCCTTGAGTGATGCACGCAATTCCAGCAGCGCATTGGTTGTGCCCATCTCTTCCAGGGCAATGACATCCGGGTTCATCGCGCAGATAACGTCACGCACTTTGGCTTTAGCCTCAGGGGTTTTGGCATGTGGACGTGACGCCGTGGGTTGGTCCAAATACGTATCCACGTTGTACGTGGCGATGGTGAAGGTTTGGGCGGCGTGAGAAAAGGCAGCAACGAAAACAAGAAAAAGAATCGTTGCGCGCCTGATAATGGGATTTGCCGTTTCCAATGTAGAGGCAGTTTATGGTTTTGGCGACCGACCTCAAGCCAAGGGTGAGCAAATGATATATTCGCGGGAAAGGCTTAACATCCTTAACATTGTTGATTCCCAAGCACTTAACGCTTAACACGATGCTTAACAAAACGGAGAGCATCCTTAACATCGTTGGTAACCAATGGCTTAAGGCTTAACACTAACGTTAAAGAAGAACCGGATGATATTGGTTAAATATTAGAGACTCGTTACCACGTGAAACGTGGCGAGAGTAGCCTCCTACAACGAAAAAAGCGGCCCTGATAAATCAGTACCGCATTGTAAAATGCGGACAAGCTAAAGCTTGAACTCCAACTGTCCTACTAGGTCAAAACAATCTTGTCGCCTTCTTTGAGGGTGACGATGGCTTTTTTCCAGGCGTTGGTCTCGCCGGCATGGCTGGTACGCTTGCGGCGTGCTTTGCCACGGACATTCAGGGTGTTCACGCGGGTGACTTTGACCTTGAAAAGTTCCTGCACAGCCTGGCGGATTTGCGTCTTATTGGCGCGAGGATCAGCTACCACCGTGTATTGGTTGTATTTTTCACCCTGGCGCGTGCCTTTTTCCGTGAGGCGAACCGTTTTAATGATTTCGAAAGAGTTCATGTTTATTCCTTTGCCAGGCGGGATTCCACTTCCTGAAACGCGCTTTTGGTGAAGAGCAGCTTGGCCGGGCGCAGCACGTCGTACGTATTCAGGGAATCGCTCGTGGTCAGCGCCACGTCGGGGACGTTGCGGGAAGCGAGCGAAAGATTTTTATTGGCACCCGCGGAAACCACGAGCATCGAGCCTTTCAATTCCAGCTTGGAAATGACGCCGATGAAATCTTTGGTCTTGGGCGTTTCGAGTTTCAAATCGTCCACCACGACGACGTCGCCGGCCTTGAGGCGTTCGCTCAAAGCCTTGCGCAACGCGAGTTGCTTGGTCTTTTTGGAAACTTTCTTGCTGAAATCGCGGGGCCTGGGTCCGAAGACCACGCCACCACCGACCCACAACGGCGATTGGAACGAACCGGCGCGGGCGCGGCCGGTGCCTTTTTGACGCCACGGCTTTTTATTGGAGCCGGACACTTCACCGACGTTCTTGGTGCTGGCAGTGCCGCTGCGTTTCGCAGCGCGGTGCGCTACGACAACGTCGTGAACGGCCTGGGTGCCGCGACCGTCTTCAATCAGCGGGAACTTTACTTCGTATTCGCCCTGACTTTTTCCATCCAAATTTTTAATCGAAATTTTCATTTAACGCCTTATTTCTTGGCTTCAGCCTTAGCATCGGGTTTCTTTTCAGCGGCTTTCGCCTTCTTCATCGGCGCCAGGCTTACCGGCGGCTTCCAGCCCTTCGGACGTTTCTTGGATTCGCGGATGATGATGTAGTCGCCTTCCGGCCCGGGGATCGAGCCCTTGATGAGCAAAATATTGTCAGCCTCGCGCACCTGGATGACTTCGAGGTTCTGGGTCGTGCGCGTTACCTGGCCCATGTGACCGGGCATGCGCAAACCGCGCTGCACCGTACCGGGGAACAGGCGCTGGCCGATGGCGCCGCTGCGACGGTGCCAGCCTTTGGCGCCGTGCGTGGAATCACCACCGGCAAAACGATGGCGCTTCACGACACCTTCAAAGCCACGGCCTTTCGTCACGCCAATCGCGTCAATGAAATCGCCGGGGGCGAACAAAGTGACACCGACGACGTCGCCGGGCTTCACTTCCTTGGAGAAATTCCGAAATTCCTTGATACGTTTGACCGCTACGCCGTTGTGTTTCTTGATATGGCCGAGCAACGGCTTGGCCAAACGGTGTTCCTTCTGGTCGTCAAAGCCGAGTTGCACGGCATTGTAGCCGTCCTTGCCCGCCTGCGCTTTTACCTGCAGAACGCGGTTGGGGCCCGCGAGCACGACCGTCACGGAGACGACATGGCCCTGGGCGTTATACACCCGCGTGTGTCCGAGTTTTTTTCCTAAAAGTCCTACTGGCATATTGGTAAGGCGTTAAATTTTAATGGTGATGTCCACACCGGCGGGAAGATTGAGTTTCTTCAATTCATCCACGGTCTTGGCGGTGGGGTCGAGGATATCAATCAGCCGTTTGTGCGTGCGTTGCTCAAACGTTTCCTGTGATTTTTTATCCGAGTGGGGTGAGCGTTGGACCGTGAAGCGCTCGACACGGGTCGGCAGCGGGATAGGACCCGCCACGCGGGCGCCGGTGCGTTTTACGGTGTCCGCGATTTCGCGCGCGGATTGGTCAATGACCCGATGGTCAAAGGCCTTCAGTCGAATTCGAATGCGTTGTGCAGCCATACAAAGAACAATTATCTATTAATGGTTAATTACTTGCCGCCCTTAATTTCTTAAAAGCGGGCGTTAAATTTAACAGCTTAACGCCCTTCTGCAAGAAGTTTTTTGAACAAAAACGGTTATGCCTTGGCTGAACCTTCAGCCTTGGTGTCCGCCGGCTTTCCTTCGGTCGCGGTCGTTTCCGCGGGAGCCGGGGCTTCCGGCGCGATGTCCGCCACCCACTCCAAAATGGCGCGCTGGGCGGAATCGCCGTTGCGCTGGTTCATCTTGATGATGCGGGTGTAACCGCCGTTGCGGTCCTTGAACGCCGGCGCGATGTCCTTGAACAGGATTTTCGCCGCGTCCTCCTGGTGCAACCGCGCGACAGCGAGGCGGCGATGATGAACCGTCCCCTTCTTGCCGAGCGTGACCATTTTTTCGGCGACCGAGCGGGCCGCTTTGGCCTTGGCGAGGGTCGTCGTCACGCGCTTGTGCGTGATCAAACTGCAAACCAGGTTGGCGAGCATCGCATTGCGATGTTCGGATGTGCGGCCCAATTTGGCCGTGCGTTTCAGGTGTCGCATAAAAAATTATTCCGGTTTCGCTTCTTCCTTTGGCGGTTCGATCAGGCCCGGCTCGAAATTCATGCCGAGCGAGAGGCCCAGGGATTGAAGCTTGTCTTTGATTTCGTTGAGCGATTTCTTGCCAAAGTTGCGGTACTTGAGCATTTCCTGCTCGGTCTTCATCGCCAACTGGCCGACGGTGGTGATGTTCGCGTTGTTCAGGCAGTTCGCCGCGCGCACGCTCAACTCGATTTCGTTGACGCTCATGTTGAGCTGCTTCTTCAGCTTGACCTTTTCTTCGTCCTGCTTGTCGGCCGCTTCTTCAAACTCAACGGCGTTCTTGTCGTAGCCAACGAACACATCGAGGTGATGGGCCAGGATCGCGGACGACTGCGTGAGCGCGTCGTCGGGCGTCAGGCGGCCGTCGGTCCAGATTTCCAAAATCAACTTGTCGTAGTCGGTACGGTTGCCGACGCGCGCCGCTTCCACATTGTAACGCACGCGGGTGACCGGGGAGAAAATGGAATCAATCGCGATGACGCCAATCGCCTGGCCGGGCTTCTTATTTTCGTCGCTCGGGCAGAAACCGCGACCGGTCTTGACGGTCAGTTCCATCTCGAATTTTTTCTTCTTATCGAGCGTGCAGATATGCTGATCCGGATTGACCAGTTCAATGTTTTGGTTGAGCTGGATGTCCGCAGCCGTCACGGCGCCGTCTTTATTGGCGGAAAGCAACAGGACCTGCTCATCGCGCGAATGGGCCTTGAATTTGATTTTCTTCAAATTCAAAACCACGTCCGTGACGTCTTCAACGACGCCTTCAATCGTGGTAAATTCGTGCATCGCACCGTCCACTTTGATGGAGGTGATGGCCGCGCCTTCGAGCGAGGAAAGCAACACGCGGCGCAGGGAATTTCCAATGGTGTGGCCGTATCCGGTTTCAAACGGGTCGGCGACAAATTTGGCGTAAGTGGGCGTGGCAGTTGCTTCTTCTTTTTGCAACCGCTTAGGCATTTCAAAACGTCCGAGTCTAACTGGCATATTTTCCTTTCGACAATTTTAATCTGATTTTCCCGGCTGATTTATTCCCATGCCGGAAAAATCCGTATAACTGTCAGTTTTAATTTTCGTTTACTATCGGGAATAAAATTCGACCACGGCCTGTTCGTTGGCAATGGGCTGGATCTCGTCGCGCGTAGGAATGCGCAGGACGGTTCCTTTAAATTGTTCTTTGTTCAAAACCACCCAATCCGGCACGGAGCGGCTGGTGGCCATTTCCATGTTCTTGGTCGCGAGCTGGCGTGAAACGTTGTGATTTTTAACTTCAATCACGTTGTTCACTTTCAGCGCAAATGAGGGAACGTTCACCTTGCGGCCATTCACCAGGATGTGGCCGTGCGAGACCATCTGGCGGGCGGCGGCGCGGGTATTCGCCAAACCGAGGTGATAAACCACGTTGTCCAGGCGCGTCTCCAAAATCTGCAGCATTTGCTCACCGGTAACGCCACGGCGTTTCAACGCCTTTTCGTACACGCCACGGAACTGGCGCTCCAGCAAGCCGTAGTAATATTTCAGCTTCTGCTTCTCGATGAGGCCGAGGCCGTAATCGGTGGTTTTGCGGCGGGATTTGGGGCCATGCACGCCCGGGCCGTAATTGCGGCGCTCAAGATATTTGGTGGGACCAAAAATCGGCATGCCGAAACGGCGGCTGATGCGAACGCGGGGACCTGTGTAACGAGCCATAGAGATTTATAATTTACAATTTTAAAAAGTTAGACGCGGCGTTTCTTGCGCGGACGGCAGCCGTTGTGCGGGACCGGCGTTACATCTTTGATCGCCGAGATTTCCAGCCCGATGGCCTGGAGCGCGCGAATGGCGGATTCACGACCGGAGCCGGGGCCCTTGACGCGGATTTCCACTTCTTTCATCCCGTGTGCCATGGCCTGGCGGGCGGCATCCTGCGCCACCTGCTGCGCGGCGTAAGCCGTGCTTTTGCGCGAGCCTTTGAAACCAACACGCCCGGCGCTGGACCAGCCAATGATATTGCCGTGCATGTCCGTGATGCTGACCAAAGTGTTGTTGAACGTGGCCAAAATATTCGCGACACCCGCGACAACGTTCTTCGCGTGCTTGGCCTTGACAATTTTCTTGGCGGCGGCGTCCTCACCGAGGAGCTCGGCAGCCGTGGGCGCAGTCACCGCCGGCGCGGCGGCAGCTCCTGCTTCCGCGGGTTTAGGCGCTTCGGCCTGGGCGGCGGCCTTTTCGGCCGGGGCTTCTTTAGCCGCTTTTTCAGCAGCGGGTTTGCCCTCTTTTTCTTTCGCCTCTTTCTTTGCGGGCGCCTTCTTTTTGGGTTCGTCAGCCATTTAAGTCAGTGATTGATGGTTAATAAAATTAGTGGATGCCGGTTTTGGCGTTCGGATTGCGTTGCACGCCGACGGTCTTGCGGGGACCTTTGCGCGTACGGGCGTTGGTCTGGGTGCGCTGTCCGCGCACGGGCAATCCGCGCATATGGCGGACGCCGCGGTAGCATTTGATGCCCTGCAACCGCTTCAGGTTCATGCCGATTTCGCGGCGCAGATCGCCTTCGATCACGTATTTGCCTTCCTGGATGGCATGGACAATCTGCGAGAGCTGTTGCTCGGACAAATCCTTGGCGCGGATGGCCGGGTCAATGTTCGCGCGCTCGAGGATTTCCTTCGCGTTGGCCGGGCCGATGCCGTAGATGTAGCGCAGGGCGATATCAATGCGCTTGTTCGGCGGGACTTCTACTCCGATGATGCGTGCCATATATTTTTAAAATTCGTTTAACCCTGACGCTGTTTGTGGCGTTTGTTCGTGCAGATCACACGGATCACACCCCGGCGGCGCACAATTTTGCAGTGCTCGCACATTTTTTTAACTGATGCTCTAACTTTCATTTTAAATCTTTCGTTTCGACTAAAATTCGCCCCACGCTCAAGTCGTAAGGCGTCAATTGCAGTTTTACACTGCTGCCCGCGTCCAGCCGGGCCGATTTTTTCTTCGCACTTCCGGCGAAAAACGCCGTCAAACAGTGCCCGTTCTTCAATGCCACCCGGTACGTCCCGTTGGGGAGCGCTTCCGTTACGCGACCTTCAACTTTGAAAGCGTCGTCGCCGGGCATGTCAAAATCTCCGGTTCTCCGTCCGTAATAAGGACGGTATGCTCAAAATGAGCGGATAATGAACCATCTTGCGTGACCACTGTCCAGCCATCTTTTAATATTTTTACTTCAGGCCGGCCCGCATTGACCATCGGCTCAATGGCGATCGTCATGCCTGCCTTCAGCTTGTCGTTCATCTTAGGGTCCACGAAATTAGGCACTTGCGGGTCTTCATGCATCGCCCGCCCTACCCCGTGGCCGACAAACTCACGCACTACGCTAAATCCATTATTCTCGACAAATTCCTGCACCGCGCGCGAAATATCGCTGACACGGTTGACGGCCCGCGCCTGGGCTATCCCCAGGTAAAGCGCCTGCTCGGTCACGTCCAAAAGCCGCTGGGCTAAAACGCCACAACCGCCCACGGCGTACGTCCGGGCATTGTCACCGATAAAACCCTTATACGTGACGCCCACGTCCACGCTCACGATATCGCCAAAGCGCAACTCGCGCTCGCCGCCCAGACCGTGCACGACTTCCTCGTTCACGGAGAGGCAAACGTGCCGCGGATATTTCCGGTAACCCAAAAACGCGCTCTTGCCGCCACGCGCCTTGATCTGCTCCGCCGCAAAATCGTCGATCTGCTTCGTCGTGAGACCGGGCTTGATAAAGCCGCCGATCTCTTCCAAAACTTCCGCTGCCACCGCGCACGCCGGGCGCATCAACTTCAACTCGTCCGGGGTTTTGACTTTGATCCCAGCCACAACTCAGTAGCCGCGTCCGCGGATTTTTCCCTTTTTCAGGAAACCGTCGTAGTGGCGCATCATCAAATGCGATTCGACCTGCCGCATCGTGTTGAGCAAAACGCCGACAGCAATCAGGATGCTCGTGCCGCCGAAAAATTGGGCAATGTTCTGCGAAATGTTCAGTTGCTTGTACAGCATGATCGGGATGACGGCGATGAGCGTCAAAAAGATCGCTCCCGCGAGCGTCAGCCGGCTCATGGACTTGTGCAAATATTCGCTCGTGCTCTGGCCCGGACGCACGCCGGGGATGTAGCCGCCGTTTTTCTTCAGGTCGTCGGCATACTGAATTTCGTTAAACGTCGTCGCCACCCAGAAATAGGAGAAGAACAATATTAGCAGCGCGTAGACACAAAGATAGAACGGCGCGCCATAAGTCAATTGCGGGGCGAGCCACAAAAACGGTCCGCGCAAGAAGGTCGGCTGCGCGTACGAAGCCAGCCAGTTACAAATGGGACCGGGGAACATCAAAATCGAGGAAGCGAAAATAATCGGCATCACGTTCGCCTGGTTCAACGGCAAGGGGAGATAGCTTGTGCCGCCCTGGTACATCTTGCGGCCGACCATGCGGCTCGCGTATTGGACCGGGACTTTGCGCTGCGCTTGCGTAATCGCGATGATACCGCCAATCACGACCACCAGCAAAATCAACAGCAACAGGCCGGTGCCGAACAGGTGATATTGCGATTCCACTCCGCCGGGTGGGAAAAACATATTTACCAGGTCACCACACGCATAGGGCAAACCTGCAACGATACCCACGGTGATGATCAGCGAAACGCCGTTACCAATGCCGCGCTCGGTGATTTGCTCACCCAGCCACATCAGCAATAGTGTCGCGGTAGTCATCGTGCTGATCGCCAGGAAATAATACAGCCAGATATTGTCCATCACGACCAACTGGCCGGTGTAGCCCTGAAACAAGCTGCCAGGATGCAGATAGCTGTTGGCAAAATAAGCCCCCTGGCCGATGCACAACGGCACCGTCAGGTAACGGCCGTACTGGACGATCTTCGCCCGGCCGCCTTCTTCGCGCGCCAGCTTGCTCAATCTCGGGAAAACCGCCTGTATGAGCGTCAGGATAATAGATCCGGTCACATAAGGCATGATGCCCAGTGCGCCAATCGCGCAATTGCCATACGCGCCGCCCGCAAACCGGTTATACATGCCCAGCGCGCCATTCATAAAACCGTGGGAATGCGCCTGCATGTATTTGGCCAAACCAACGCCGTCCACGCCCGGGATTTGGATATACGCCATCACCCGCGCCACGGCGAGCAGGGCCACCGTAAACAAAATGCGCGATTTCAGCTCCGGAATCTTGAAGCAGTTGGCAAACGTACTGAAGATGTTACGAAACATGGGTAGCCAACACTAAGCCTTTTTGCCGTTCGCGGGTTTGTCCGCTTCAGCTTTTGCTTCCGCCTTGCGGGCGATGATCTCGCATACACCGCCCTTGGCTTCAATTTTTGATTTGGCCGACGCGCTGAACGCACTCGCGGTCACGGTCAGTTTTTTGGAAAGCTCGCCGGTGCCCAGGATCTTGATGCCGTCGGCGCGGCCATTGGCCAAACCCACCGAGCGCAACGCGGTTTCATCCACGCGCGCGCCGTCTTCGAATTTATTCAAATCGCCGACGTTCACCGCATGATAGGTCGTGGCAAAACGGGTATTGTTAAAACCGCGCTTGGGGATACGGCGGATGAGCGGCATCTGGCCACCTTCAAACCCGATGCGGATGCTGCTGCCGGAACGCGCTGTCTGGCCTTTGCCACCGCGGCCGGAGGTTTTACCGTGGCCGCTGGATTCGCCCTGGCCCAACCGTTTGCGGCGGTGTTTCGCGCCGGGACGGGGTTTTAAATCGTGTAATCGCATAAAAATTAATTAGTTGCCGCCGGCGCTTTAGGTGTTTCCACCTTCTTGATTTGTAGGCCGCGCGCCTTGTAAATCTCTTCGCGCGTGCGCAGGCTCAACAGGGCCGCCAGCGTGGCCTTCACCACGTTCGCCGCGTTCTTGGAACCGAGCGACTTGCTCAAAATATCCTTGATGCCCGCGGACTCTAAAACCGCGCGGACTGTTTTGCCGGCGATAATGCCGGTACCGGGAGAGGCGGGGCGCAGCAAAATTTTCGCGCCGCCGTATTCGGAATAAACTTCGTGCGGAATCGTCACGTCTTTCAGCGAAACCGGCAGCATCTGGTGCCGCGCGAGTTCACCGCCGCGTTTGATGGCGTCAGCCACTTCGCCCGCTTTGCCGAGCGCGTAACCGACTTTGCCTTTCTTGTCGCCCACGACAACCAGCGCCGAGAAATTAAAACGGCGTCCGCCTTTGACGACTTTGGCCGAACGATTGATATACACCACTTTCTCCATCAGCTCTTCGCCGCCTTCAAAAGCATTCTCCGGCACTTCGCCCATCGGCTTGCGACGACGGCGCGGGCCTCCTCCGCCGCGTTGGTATGGCTGCTCGCCACCAAAGCCACCTCCACCGGCACCAGGTCCAGAACCACCGGCACCACCTGAATTACCGGGACCACTGGGAGCACCACCGGCATCGGCGCCAGCGGCTCCAGCATTACCTTCAGTTTTTTCGATTTCAGCCATATAAATTAAAATTTGAGTCCCGCTTCGCGCGCAGCATCCGCCAGCGCTTTGACCTTGCCATGATACAGTTTGCCGCCGCGGTCAAACACCACTTCCTTGATGCCTTTATCCAGGGCGTTTTTGGCCGCCATGGCGCCAATCGCCTTGGCGCCGTTCACGTTTGCCGATAAATCTTTCGCCGCGGATTTGCCCACGGTGGAAATCGCCGTGATCGTCTTGCCCGCCTCGTCGTCAATGAACTGCACGTGAATGTTTTCGCTGGTGAAGCAAACGCTCATGCGCGGACGGTCCTTGCTGCCGGTGATTTTCTTGCGAATCCGCCAGCGGCGCAGTTGCTGCAATTGATGTTTTTTCTGCGTTCTCATCTCAGTAATTATTGAACAGTTTTGCCTTCTTTGCGCTGGACGTGTTCGCCCACATAACGCACGCCTTTGCCTTTGTAAGGTTCAGGCGGATAGAAACTGCGGAGTTCCGCCGCGACCTGGCCGACCACCTTCTTGTCCGGGCCTTCGATCGTCAGCTTGGTGTTTTCCTCGACCGTCACTTTGACCTGGTCAGGCAGGTTGTAATTAATCGGGTGCGAAAAACCGAGGGTCATGTTCACGACCTTACCCTGGACGGCGGCTTTGAAACCGACGCCCTGGATTTCCAGTTTTTTCACGAAACCTTCCGTCACGCCCTTGACCATGTTGTTCACGAGCGCGCGGCTCAGGCCGTGCAGCGCCTTGGCTTCCGAATCATCGCCCTCGCGACTCACGGTGATTTTGCCATCAGCCACCTTCAGGCTTGTGCGGCGGGGCAATTCCCAATCCAGCTTGCCTTTGGGACCTTCCACCAAAACTTTCTGCCCCTTCACCTCCACTTTTACCTTCGGAGGGACGGCAATCGGTTGTTTTCCAATTCGTGACATGGTGTTTCCTTAAATCTTAATCGTTACCAAACGTAGCAAAGCAGTTCACCGCCCAGATTTTTCTTGCGGGCCTGGGTATCGGTCATGATGCCTTCCGGAGTGGAAAGCACGGCCACGCCCAACCCGCCGCGCACGCGGGGAATTTCCGTGGAACCCACGTACTTGCGCAAACCCGGCTTGCTGATGCGCTTCAATCCTTCAATGACATTCTTCTTGCCATTGTATTTCAGGCGGATCTTGAGCTTCTTGACGGTCTTGCCGTCCACCGCCACCTCACCCACATAACCTTCGCTCTTCAAAATCTTCGCGATGTTTTCCTTGAGGCGCGAATGCGGCAGCTCAATGTGCGGTTGCAAAGCGCGTCCGCCGTTGCGGAGCCGCGTCAACATATCTGAAATCGGGTCAGTCATATTTTAAATCGTCCTCGTTCTCGATTACCAGCTGGCTTTTACCACGCCCGGGATCAATCCATTCAACGCCGCTTCGCGGAACGTCAGGCGCGACACGCCGAACTTGCGGAGATAAGCATGGCGGCGGCCGCTCATGGCGCAGCGGTTCACCACGCGCGTTGGGCTGGCGTCACGCGGCAGTTTCGCGAGGCCCGCGTAATCCCGCTTCGCCTTCAATTGAGCGCGCAGGGCGGCATACTTCTTCACCGTCTCCTGCTTGCGCTTGTTGCGCTCCAACCATGATGTCTTAGCCATATATATTAAATCGTTATTGTCTTACTTCTCCGCAAACGGAAAGCCCATCAACTTCAGCAACTCGTGCGCTTCCTCATTCGTCGGCGCGCTCGTGACAATCGTCACATCCATGCCTTGCGTGCGCTTGATCTTGTCCAGTTCGATTTCGGGGAAAATGGTCTGGTCCGTGATGCCAAAGGTATAATTGCCCCGGCCATCGAACTTGCGCGGCGAAAGCCCGCGGAAGTCACGGATACGGGGTAATGCCGTCGCGACCAGGCGGTCAAAAAATTCGTACATCGCGTCCTTGCGCAGCGTCACGCGGCAGCCGATTGGCTGGTTTTCGCGCAATTTGAATTGGGCGATGCTGTGGCGCGACTTGCTGATGGCCGGTTTGCGGCCGGTAATGAGGGTCAAATCCTTGGAGGCGTCGTCAATCGCGCCTTTTTCCAGCGAGGCGCTCACGCCCATGTTCACGACGATCTTCTCGAGGCGCGGGATCTGGTGGACGTTCTTGTAATTGCGCTTTTGCTGGAGAGCCGGCGCCACGTCGTTCTTGTACTTATCGAATAATCTTGCTTTCATTTTTTTCGCGTCACGGAATTTGCCGTGAACAAACCGTTGCCTTTTGGAAGAAACGGAACGCAAAATCTATCAAATGGAAGCAGGAATGCAAGGGCTATTTTAAAGTTTTTTAGGAGAGAGGTTATCTCCAAATCTGGGTCCCCCAAAAAGCCATCCCATTAACACCCCGCTTTAGCGGGGTGTACAGCGAAACTCTTTATTTTCAACCGCTTTAGCGGTTTTTTACGGGTCTAAAACCGCTGAAGCGGTTTTTGCCGCCCGAACCATGTCTTTCACCCCGCTAAAGCGGGGTGTTAATGAAAGGCTTCCCAGCGCGGGTTTAATTGGCTACTTGTCGCCGCCCCGTACTTCAATCACTATTCTAAGCCATTATAGAAACCCTCATGATTTCGCTCAAACATTACCACTCTCTTGTCCATAAGTGTCAACCGATTACGATTCGTGAAAATGATTTGGTTATGGGATCTCGAATTGGCGGTAACGCTCCCGAGGGAATTACTCCTCCAATAATTAACCCATTTACCCGATATTTCGCAACCATTGCGTTGGATAAAACAGGCGAACAAGAATTATCACTTTTTTTAAGTATAGATTACGATGAAAATTCACAAGCGGATCTTTGGAGGAATTTAAAAACAACACATACTCAAGATAGTTCCTTGGTTCAATTCCTGATTCATCCTCGGTCTCGCCGTTCTTCATCGACATATCTTGTTTCAGAGTTGAGTGGCCACAAACTAGAAATCCGGGATGTAATAGATGACATACCAGGAGAGCCAAATGGCGCCCTTGTATTGTTTAACAAGATTGGAGGCAGGCCATACTTTTATTATGATGATCCAAAATATATAGCATCGATAAATAATCTTTTCGCTGAAGGTTTTATTTATCTTCTGCAACTCACTTGCCCGAGTGCTAAGGAAGCCCCGAAGGGCAGATGGCCTTTTTCAGATTACACATTTCATTTGTTGGCAAAAGAAACGGCGGATGGAATTGTCTGGAGATATGGATGGGGATAATTAGCCGAAGGCATTTCTGGAAAAGTTAAACGCGAAGTTAAATCATGGCCGAATTCAAATTCTCCTGCCCGCTCTGCGGACAAAATGTTTCCTGCGATACCCGCTATGCCGGTGCGCAGATCCATTGTCCCGCCTGCCAGCAGACCATCGTCGTTCCGCGCTCCACCTTCCCCACTCCGCCGCGCGATGAACCGGTCATCACCATCAAAGTCTCCACATTGAAACGGTTTGTATTCGTTTCTCTCAGCTTAATCCTCCTGGCCGGAATCGCCTGGTTTACTTTTGCTGCGCTGACCAAAGTCACCGTCCTGAAGGGAGATCAACATTTCAACACGCGCCAGGCTTATCGGCCGCCCATCGAAATTACCGTCGTCGCCAAGACCGACTCCACCAATCTCCGCCTCGGCTACGCTGCCGACCAAATCATTTTCAATTGGGAAATGAAACCGTATCAATTGCGCGTGGATGGCGGCCCCGCCAACGGCCTGCACAAGAATGGCGCCGGCCATATCCCGAAAAATAAATACGTCACCGTCCGCTGGGTCATCACCACCACCCATCAATCCATCTATGTGGATGGCCAGCTCCGTTACCGCCATGATGGCGATTATTCGCAAATCAGCCGCCAGGTTTCCGTCTTCCCCGCGAACGGTTCCACTGTCACCATCAAATCCGTCACTGTAAAACCCATCCCCAATTCAACGTCATAAACAGCCATCGGCCATCGCACTCAATGATAGCCAACACCATTCGCAGGCTCCCGGTACCGGCAGAATTTTGCCTGGTCATCTTCGTTTGTTTTTGGTGGGGAATTTACTCAAGCATCATGGTGATTGCCATGAAGGCGACCGGTCAGCCCCAGCAGTCGATTGTCGGGATTGGAATTTTTTTGGCAGTGACCAACAATGAACCTGTCATCACCGAAGTGGCGCCCAATACGCCGGCGGCCCAGGCAGGATTATCCCCCGGGCTCATTATCCAGAAAATTGACGGGACCTCCGCCGATGGCATGAATGTCCAGGATTGTATTAATCGGATTCATGGGGCGGAAGGCAGCCAGGTAAGACTGCAGTTGTTTGACCCAACGGAAAATCTAACCAATACGGTGACCTTGAGCCGTGAAAAAATCCCGGTGTTTACAGGGCAGGTTTACTTTATAGATAAAACTGCAGTCCGGATCGTCTGCCACGAGTTATTGGGATTAGCAGCAACCTTTTGGATCGCTCGCATCCGCGGTTGGCCATTGGGAACATGGGGGTTCAAGTTCTCATGGAAACAACTCGGAGGGGCAGTTCTCATGTATCTGGTCATAGCTATGGTGATATGGCCCATTGCCCTGGCAGCAAATCACGTTTCTCCCGGTATTGTGCATCGACATTTTGAGAGTCACGTTTCTCTGCCTTGGCTCATTGTGCTGGTCTGCCTTAATCCATTCTTTGAAGAAACCATGGAACTTGGCTACTTTGTTCAGACGTTAAAACGATACGGAATTTGGGTTACCGTATTGGCTAGTGCATTGTTTCGCGCTTTCCTGCACGCCTATCAAGGCATTGATGCTGTGCTGATCATCTTCCCACTCGGGGTGCTCTTTGGATTGATTTATTGGCGATGGCGCTGCCTCTGGCCTCTTTTCATCGTCCATGCAGTGATGGATTTCGGTGCCTTTCTCCACCGCTAGTCACAACCTGCTATGGGAAAATTCTTCTAAAGAATAGCGGTCGTGGCTAACTATGGATGAGGAGGAAAATGGCCCAATTCAAATCAGCATGCTACTGCTTTTGCCCTTCCACAACCGTCTCATGGATGAAACGCAGCTTTTCGAGGACCGGGTCCGTCAACACAAACGGGTACAAGTCAGGGAAACCCATCCCACGGCTTAGAGAATTCAAAGCATAGGTCAGCGGGAACCAATGCTTCAACATATCGTCGAAATTAACTTTCCGGCCTGCTGCTTTTTTAGGATCGGCTGTCATGCTTTTGGCGTCCGGATGTTTAGGCGCGAGCGAAACGCCAAAGCCCGCCGCCGTTTCAATCGTGTCCGTGATGTGCAAGTAATGCGCCCACGTCTCCGCCCAATCCTCCCAGGGATGCGAGCTCGCGTAGGCGCTGATGAAATGAGTTTGCCAGTCCGCCGGCGCGCCTTGCTCGTAATGCTTTTTCAGCGCCGCGGAGTAGTCCTGCGTTTCATCTCCGAACAATTCCCTAAACCGGGCGAGCCTTGGCGTATTGGCAATCAACTGGTCCCAATAATAATGTCCGCTCTCATGGCGGAAATGCCCAAGCAACGTCCGGTACGGCTCATGCAAACTGGTACGGCGCTTCTCGCGCTCGGCATCGTCAGCCTCCGCGACGTCCAGCGTAATCAAACCGTTTTCATGCCCGCTAAGAATCGGCGTGCTGCCGGGCGCGTCCGCAAGAAAATTAAACCGTAACGGCGGGCGATTTTCCCGGCCCTCCAGCGGCAACCGCAGGTGTCTCAATGTGTAGATCAATCGCCGCTTGGCCGTTTCGGTTTTGTGCCAGCGCTCCAAATTCTCCGGCACGGACAGGTTGGGAATCATTACATCCATCCGGCAGGAAATGCAGAACGAATTTTTATCCTCCATGGGCACGCACCAGTTGCACACTTTGCGGTCGCGATAATTCTGGCACTGCCGGTAACGCCGGGCTTTGGCCGGCGAGGCCAACGCGCGCCACACACCGGCAGACTCAGGCTCCAATGCGCTCAAGTCCTGCACGTCCGGCAAAAAACCCAGCGTATGGTTACACTTAACGCATTGGACATTTTCGAAAAAAAGCAGACTGCCGCAATGATCGCAGTAAAACGTCTTCATAATGACGGCCTCCTTAATCCGTATAAAATCTGGCTCCTTTTCAATCGAAATTTCATGTTCCAAACGAACAAATCACTTTCAGCGTTTTTAATGCCATGCTTATGGTTTAAGTATTTCTAAAAAAGCATTCCATTTCCCAGGGAGGGAAAAAATGCGAATTGCAATGATGCTCTTGCAAATTATCAGGATGATGACGCCATAAAAATGGTGGAGCTTAAATAGGGTACGAGATGAGAATTCAGCCTTGGGTAACCGACAACTGAAGACAGCATTGAATATTTCAATGGCAGGCTATGAAATATCAACTAACGCTTTCGCTTTGGGCCACCTACAATAGCCGTGATGAAAGCGTTTCCATTCGCATCGGAAATGAATAGACCTTCGCAGCAAGGATTAGAACCGCAGGCCGGCCTCCGGTACTGGACGATAGCCACCATTCTTGTGACAGCCCTTCTCTGGTGCTCATCACTGGCACTTCCCGTCTGGGATACGCGCTCCGACCACACGGGCGAATGGGACACGGTTCCAGGTCTTGTTCCGGCATTGCTTGGGTTTCTTGGTCTTTTTGCAATGTGTCCGGCGTGGTTTGCAAATCTCTTTCTGATTCTGCTATGGATAAAACTTTTTCGCGGCCGTCTCGCGGGATTCTCCTTGAGCATGGTGGCACTGGCACTGGCCGCCAGCGCCTACATCCTTCCGGGTATTTACGGTGACAATGACGAAGCCGTCATCGTAGGAAGGCGCATCGGCTTTTATATCTGGCTGGGCTCATTCGTGATTGCTAATGGATGTCCTTCCGCCGTACGGTTCCGAAGCATTCGTTGAGTTGTTGGTAAAGAATGGAGCCGACGTGAATGCGACCAACGATTGGGGCAAGACCGTCCTCGATATCGCCAATGAATGGAGTAGTCGTGGCCCTGGATGCACGAACTTTCTTATCCAATCGGGTGCCAGGCCGGGAGGCCGTTGAAATGATAAACGCGTGAACGCGTCAGTCCTAACATAGGCATAATCTAAAATTCTTTTGATTAATCCGTGTGTTGTGCGGTTAAAAAACTCCATTTTATCCTGTGCTGATTGGGCCTTTGCGTGTTTTTGCGGTCTAAAAAATGGCGGTAGTCACTAACCATAACCTTTCCGGCTACCATGGTAGAATGGCCGAATGATAGTTCTGCTATCACAATCAGCACAGGCCGAAGGCCTGTGCCATAGTAGCCGAGGGCATCGCCCTCGGAATGTCATGCCCCATGTCTCATCGCGCCCTGTAAGGGCTCTCGAATTACCTCTTTGCGTCCTGAATCCTGCATTCTGCCCCGCAATTCTATGCAAACCCAGGCAAGGCTATGCAAGCCTATGCAAACCCTCCCCCCACCCCACTTTTTCTTTGACTCACCACCCCTTACGCTGGATTTTCCCCTCATGAAATTCTCGCTCAAGGAGAAATGGGTCCTCATCACCGACGCATCCTCCGGCTTTGGGGCGGCGGCAGCCATTGCCTTTGCCGAAGAAGGCGCAAAGCTCCTGCTCGGCGCACGGCGCACGGACCGTCTGGAAAAGGTTGCGGCCGAAGCCAAAAAAGCCGGCGCATCGGAAGCACAGGTTCATTTCCTCGACGTGGGCCAAACGGACAGCGTCGAAAAATTTATCGCCTGGGCCAAAGAAAAGACTTCCAGCCTCCACGTCCTCATCAACAACGCCGGCGGGGCGCATGGCATGGACACTCTCGCCCAGGGCAAAGACGCCGATTGGGAAGCCATGCTCCAATCCAACGTCCTCGGCATCCTGCGCATGACCCGCGCCGCGCTGCCATTGATACCCCGCGATTCTGGCGCCAGCATCCTCAACATCGGTTCCGTCGCCGGGCACACTGTTTATGAAGGCGGCGGGGTGTACTGCGCTGCCAAGGCTGCTGAACTGCAAATCACCCGTACGTTGCGCCTGGAACTTTTCGGCGCGGGGATCCGCGTCGGCACCCTTGACCCCGGCCTGGCGGAAACGGAATTTTCTCTCGTCCGCCTCAAAGGCGATGCCGCTGCCGCCAAAAAGATTTACGAAGGCACTGTACCCCTCACTGCCCGTGATATTGCGGACACTATGGTTTGGATCACCTCCCGCCCCGCCCACGTGAACATTGACGAAGTCATCATCCGGCCGGTGGACCAGATCGCTGTCGGCAAAGTTTTTAAGCGAAATTAAAAACAAATTTAGCAGGGACAGCGCGATGTCCCTACCATCCAAGCCATTACGCGCTAGAGTGTTTTAAAAAATTATGTGGCCGTTCGGAGCGAGGATTTTTGGGTTATTGGCGAGGCTTTGGCGAAGGAGCATGTTTGAAAAACCCTGTGACTGAGCCGAAACGACGCCAAAACCCAAAAAGACCGCTTCCCTTCCTGCTTTACCCGAATGGCTACAGTATTTTTTAAACCGCTCTAAGGCCATGGTTACATTTGCAGATACGCTGAAATCGTGTAACTTGATAGTAAGGAGGATTAATGGAGGAGTATCAGCCAATCGAAAACTATGGCGTTATTGGAGACCTGGCCACCACGGCTTTGGTCAGCCGCAACGGCTCGATAGATTTCATGTGCTTCCCGTGTTTCGATTCCCCCACCATTTTTGCCGCGCTCCTGGATGCCAAACGCGGCGGCTATTTCCGCATCGCCCCGGTCGCCAGCGAACTTAAAAACCGCCAGCGTTATTTTCCCGACACAAATATTTTACTCACCCGCTTCATGGGTGACGCGGGGATTGCGGATATTTCCGATTTCATGGCCATGGAACATCTCGGCCATCGCCACACGCTCGTCCGCCGGGTCAAAGTTGTTCGCGGCGAAGTTGAATTTCAAATGGTTTGCGCACCCAAATTTGATTATGGCCGCGCGAGCCATACCATCGAAAAAAAACCGCACAAGCTGCTTTTCATTCCGGAGAAAAAAAACCTGCCGACGCTGCTCCTGCGCTCTAGCATTCCAGTAAAAAGTGAAAACGGCGAAGCCGCGGCCCGCTTCAAATTAAGGAGCGGCCAAACGGCTTTTTTTATCCTCGAAGAAGCCAATTCGGACAACTCCCTCTCCGCCCGGCCCGACTATATTTCCGAAGCGTTTAAGGAAACGATGAATTATTGGCTGAGCTGGATTGCCCGTTCTAAATATCGCGGCCGCTGGCGTGAAATGGTCAACCGCTCGGCACTCGTTTTGAAACTGCTTACCTCGCGGGAGAATGGCTCGATTGTTGCCGCCCCCACGTTTAGCCTGCCTGAAAAAGTGGGCGGCCCGCGCAACTGGGACTATCGGTACACCTGGATCCGCGATGCTTCGTTCACACTCTATGCCCTGATGCGGCTGGGCTACACCGAAGAGGCCGAAGCTTTCATGCATTGGATAGAAGAACGCTGCCAGGAATTGGAGCCGGGCCATCCCCTGCAGGTGATGTACCGTCTTGATGGCACCCATGAATTGCCGGAAAAAATCCTAAAAAGTTTTGAGGGTTATAAAAAATCACAGCCGGTCCGCATCGGCAACGCTGCTTCGGAACAACTCCAGTTGGACATCTACGGCGAATTGATGGATTCCATCTATATTTTCGACCGCCATGGCCAGCCGATTTCTTATGACTTCTGGGTCAACCTGACCAAGCTGGTCGAATGGGTCTGCCACAATTGGAAGAAACCCGACAATGGCATCTGGGAAGTGCGTGGCGGTCCGCGGCCTTTCCTTTATTCCCGCGCGATGTGCTGGCTGGCCATCGACCGCGCCATGAAAATTGCGCAACAGCGCTCCTATCCGGCCCCGCTGGTCCGCTGGCTGCGCATCCGGAACGAAATCTACCGCAACATCCAAACTGATTTTTGGGACCCCAAATTGAAAGCGTTCGTGCAATATAAAGGCGCGAAAACGCTCGATGCCTCCTGCCTGCTTTTGCCCATGGTCAAGTTCATCAGCCCGATTGACCCGCGCTGGATGTCTACGCTCGAAGCGATCAAAAAAGACCTCATCGAGGACTCGCTGGTGTACCGTTATTTGCCGGACAAAGCGGCGCCGGACGGCCTCGATGGAAACGAAGGCACCTTCTCGATGTGCTCGTTCTGGTATGTCGAATGCCTTTCCCGCGCCAATGATTTAAGGCAGGCGCGCTTCATTTTTGAAAAGGCGCTCGGCTACTCCAACCATCTCGGCCTTTATGCCGAGCAACTCGGCCCGTGTGGCGAGCACCTGGGAAATTTTCCGCAAGCGCTCACGCATATCGCCTTAATCAGCGCGGCGTGGAACCTGAACGAACGTCTTTCGAAGGAGGAAAAATGAAACTAAAATTCCAAACCATACATCTGAAACGCTACACAGAAATCGCCACCCTGCTCTGGAAATACGGGCGTTCGGACCTCGTCAAACAAATGGGCGTGGACGACCTGTTTAAAGAACCCGAGCCCGTGCAGGTAAAAAACGGGCCGCCGCCCGAAGAATTGGCCAACGACCTCGAAGCCATGGGGCCGACCTTCATCAAAATCGGCCAGTTGCTCGCCAGCCGTTCCGACCTGCTGCCGGAGGTCTATCTCAAGCCGTTGGAACGACTGCAGGATAGCGTCAAACCGTTTCCGTTCGAGGAAGTGGAGCAAATCATTCTTTCCGAACTTGGTGCCCGCATCTCCAAAGCGTTTTCGGATTTTGACCCTAAACCAATTGCCGCCGCATCGCTGGGACAGGTCCATTTCGCTGCCCTGCGTGACGGAAGAAGTGTCATCGTCAAAGTCCAGCGCCCGGAAATCCGCAAACAAATCGCTGAAGATTTTGAAGTTCTTACACAGATCGCTGAATTTCTCGATGCGCATACTGAATTTGGCCGGCGCTATCGTTTTCTCACCGTGCTGGATGAATTCCGCATGACTATCCAGCAGGAACTTAACTATGAGCGTGAAGCGCAAAACTTAGTCACCCTCGGTGAAAACCTGGCGGAGTTTGAAAAAATCCGCGTGCCGCAACCGGTGGCCGATTACACCACGCGCTCGGTGCTCACGATGGATTATGTGCAGGGCCGGAAAATCACGGCACTGTCGCCATTAACGAAACTCGACTTAAAAGGTGGCCCGCTGGCAGAAGAACTGTTCAAAGCCTACCTGAAACAAATCATGGTGGATGGGATGTTTCACGCTGATCCTCATCCCGGAAATGTTTTTCTCACTGACGACGGCCATATTGCGTTGATTGACCTGGGCATGGTCGGGCGCGTGGCCCCTACGCTTCAGGAAAATCTCTTGAAACTGCTTATTGCCGTCAGCGAAGGCGATAATGAACAGGCCAGCGACATCATCATCGGCATCAGCCGCACTGACGAAAATTTTAATAAGGAACAATTCCGCCGCCGCATCGCGCAGGTCATCACCTCCGCGCAAAACCAAAGCCTCGAACAACTCAACGTGGGTAAATCGCTTTTGGATATGAGCAAAACGGCGATTGATAACGGCCTCTTTGTTCCCAGCGAATTGACTTTGCTCGGCAAGACTTTGTTGCAACTGGATGAGATTGGAAAAATCATCGATCCCTCCTTTGACCCTTATGCTGCGGTGCGCCGCAACGTTGCTTCGTTGCTGGCGCAACGCCTTAAGAAACACGCCAGCCAGGGCACCATGGTTAACTCGCTGCTCGACTTAAAAAATTTGTTCACTCACCTGCCGGCGCGCCTCAATCGCATTTTGGACTCCGTGGCCAATAACGAGCTGGAGGTCAAAGTCAAAACGGTGGACACACAATTGCTGGTTGAAGGATTCCAAAAGGTCGCCAACCGCATCACGGCTGGCGTCATTCTCGGCTCTCTTATTTTAGGAGCCTCGCTGCTGGCACGCATCCCCACCAGCTTCACTATTTTCGGCTACCCAGGCCTGGCGATGTTTTGCTTCCTGGGCGCCGGCGCCGGCGGCGTTTGGCTCCTGTTCTCCATCTTCTTCCAGGACGAAAAGATTAAGAAAAAGAAAAAGCTCTAAAATCTGGCTTATGCCGGTTCACTCCTTGGGAGAAAAGTGAAAGATAGCCGCCGATGCCGGGGCTATTTCCACCTTCAAATTGCTGGAGCCCCCATGCTTGACCTTCTTCCATTTGCCATGCCAGATGCCATCTGGAGTTACCGCCGCGCCACCCAGCGTCACGTCCGTCTTGGCGGCAATGTCTGATTTCTTCTGCATCAAATCCATCTGTTGCCATTTGCCGGACGTGGGAGTTGGCAATAATTGGATAGACACCGACGCCGGCATAGCGTTTGTGCCGTAACTCTTGTTGATGAGCGTGACATAAAATGAGCCATCCTCGCCGTCGTGATAGGCATAAGCGTTGAAATTGAAGTTCGTCGCCGCCTCAATATTCACGTCCAGCGGCCGGCCGTGTGCGCCTTGCGTAAAAGCCAGATAGGCGTACGCCTGTGGCCGCATCGCAAAGCCATGGCCATCGGGCTCATGCACAAATCCCGCGTAATTCGCCGCGCCAAATCCTCCATCCCGTCCCACAGCCTCTCCTGTGTGATAATTCATGCCAACGATATGGTGGACCGCCCACCAATGCGTGCAATCCAGTGCCCATAACGTGGAGGCATAAGTGTCGCTCGCGTCTTTTGCCCCGCCGTTGTAGCAACTGTTCATTTCATCAATGCGATAAGGCACGCCGTTGGAAGCCAGCACTCCGCCAACTTTGGCGTAGTCGCGGGCATATTCCACATGGAGATGGTTTTTCAGGAAACGCGCGCGAGTTGCAGCGGGATTTTTTTCACCTTCGCGGCCTGAGCCGAGAAAATAATAATGGTCACTCGCAATCGCCAAATGCCCTTCGGGATAAATCGCATGGGCGAAGTCCACCGCATAATAATTTTGGTCCGCCACGCTCGGCCCGTCGAACATCGCATTGGGCACGTCCTTTAGGATGGCGTCGTAGTAAGGTTTCCATGCCGCCAAATACACCGGGAAGGTTTTCAAATAAAAAGAAGGCTCATTGCCGATGGAAAAACTGTCCAGGACATCGGCATCATGCGCCGCAATGTAGGCAGCCAATCGGGCCGAGTTGGCCGGGTCGCCGTCTTTTAGGCGGAACGAGTAAATCACTTTTACTCCGGCCGCTCGCGCAAAACTAAAAAGGCTGTCAATGTCGTTTTCATCCGGCACCGCAATGCGCGGGTCATCCACCGCATTGGCGCCTACACGCAAATTCTTGATGCCCAGTGTGTGGAACGTGTTCACCAGCGCCTTGTCATTGGCGTCGAAATAATACTTCCCATCCTTTGGCAACAACATGGACGACTCATAGCTCAAGCCCAGAAAATGATCGGCCAGCGCCGGGCCACCATTGTCAGCCGCCACGGTTACGGTCACCGGCTCAGTCTGGGCGGCATTGAGACGCGGCAATAACATCAGGGCAAACAATGACGACAGGAAGGTTTTTGATATCGAAGGCATCATGAAATTACCCTAACGGAAAACCGCGCCGGCGTCATGGAAAATGAAACCGGCATCCAAGAACTGCATTATTACTTCGTCCGGATAACTTCCGCCACCAGGATATGCATCCATCCCTGGTCACGTTCCTGGATATAATTCAACTGCCATTCCTCCCAGCCGCGGCGCTTGCCTTCGGAGTTGGCAATGGTCGAAGCGGCTTCTTTCATGTATTCAACGCATACGGCGTGCTGTTCCGGCATGGGAGTCCCCTGCTTGAGCACGATTTTGAAATGGGTCTTATCCACGTCTTCAATGGCATAATTCGGCTTGGGCGGATAGTTTTGGTTATAATCCTCGTTGAATGAATTGGTGGGTGTGGCGCAACCAGCGGCGAAAAGTATCGTGGTAGTGCTTAATAACAGAAGCCAAAAAATCCGGTTTGCTTTCATATCCCAAAGTAATTCGTTCCCGTCATTTGACAAGTGGAAGAAAGAACCGTGAAAGGCTGGCGACCCTAACCATTCCGAAATTGAACCAGATTGTTGGGTGCTTACAAGAGTTCAATTTATTGCGAGTTACCATGCCGCGCGCGATTGCCCCATCAATCATTAAACCCGCAAAACCAGCTACGTTCGCACTTTCCTGACAATCCCTTCCCGTTATTGAATCAGCGTATAATGTCACGCCTGCATTCTTGCCACGGGGTATGGTTGCGCAGGCATTCTTTTTCAAAAAAGATGGAGAAGGGTTCGCAGCCGAGAAGCCATTTCAGCGCCTAACTATTCTTGTTGGCACACTTTTTGTATTGGTTGGCGTATCGACTTCATTTATCGTCCCAAACATCATGAGTGCAATGGTTGGCTCGCGAGTTCAATTGAGTTCATTCTTCCGCAGCACGGTACACTAAAGACGCTAATCGCTGCGCGACCACGTTGAGCGTTGTTCCTGGCGGCAAGACCTCGCTCTTTGTCGGATCGTCCTCCCATCCTCTGTCAGCTCGCCTTCGTTTTGGCTTGATCTCGTAATTTCCGTCTTTCTCAGAAATTGTCCAAACCAAAGTGTTCTTCTCGAATGCCGACCACGATTTTGTTTTTGCATATTTTAACAGGACAGGCTCGGGGAAAGTAGCGCGCGTTGGTGCGGGGACAATCGGGTTTCCTTTACGCATAGCTTCTATTACCGCGTCTTGTAGAGCTTCAGTGTCTGTGGCAGAAACAACTTTCACTGGATCAATATCCATGAAGTATCCCAAATGCCCGCCAGACTCAGCCTGAGCCACTGTTGGCACATAGACGACGTCGTCTCGCAGGTAAATATTCCAAATGCTCAGTTTCATAATCAAGGAACTGGAGTGACAATGAAGTTAACACCCATGCTCTGAGCGCGTGCAGCAGCGGTATACATTCGTGACACCGCCCACATTTTGTAACCGGTTGCGGGCGTCATAAGCGAAAGTTGTTGCAGAAGTGTCATTAGTGAGAGGGCCATGAGTAAGGTTGCCGTCCGGGTCCGTGGTCACTGAATTGTTATCCACGGTAGCCAGCTCGTTGTCGGCGTCATAGGTCATTGTGCGCGTTGGTAGTGATGTTACCTGTGGCAATGGCGAGCATCAGCCATTGGACTAGGTATCCCCGGTATTGGTGGGATTACCCGTGCTGCTACTGATCGCTTCACCAACACTATTATCGTTCCAAGAGGTGAGAACGGCCATCTGGTACGCGTTGGTGGGTGTCGTCAGGCTGTCTTCGACCGTAATCGTCGCATTATTGGTAAATTTGAGAACGGTTCCGTCCTCAATGACCATGGGTCCGAGAGAACCCATCAGCAGTGTTCCCGAAATATAATAAGTCGTGTCTCCATTGAAATTATAGCCACTTTTAAAGCCGCTCAAGATGCTGTAATCCAAATCAATCCCTTGTCGTGGGGCGGCATTCCAGGCCAGCAATATTTTTTGATGGCTATGCTTAATCGGTCGCGGCTCAGGCAGCAATCGTTTGGATGAAACGATATGCAATGGTGGAGGGAAGTTGGCCTGGGCGGTGGTAATTTGCGCTGTGGGCAGTACTGACAATGCATCGGCCAGTGCCATGACAGGCACTTGTTCGACTAATATTTGCCGTCCCGAGACATTAACCCACGATTTATTGACATTTACCCCGGTGTCCGGTTCGTTGGTTCCCAGGAGAAAAGCTTTACCAGGTACCATCTGCATGACTCCAAAGTCCAGAAATTCATCCGATTTGTCTCCTGTAACAGCAGGCTCTGGCGCATTGAAGAATTCTGTCTCCATTTGCAACCACGCATTCTCTAAGTTCAGGCCGAAGTTTTCGGGCGATGGGGGCTGTTCGCGAATTATAATATTCTGCTCGAAGCCTGCCTTAGTATAGGTGTACAACAAGTCGGCCTTAAGGCCGTTAAAAGCATTGGGATAAAGCACCTGGTTGGGCGAAATTAATTCCCCTACACTATTGGTCAGGGCAGCGATTAACACTAGGTTGGTTCCATTATCGTAGCTCAAACCGACAGGTTGGCTTTGGAGTTGTAATCCATCGGGCGTTACCAGCGTAACCATGCCGTTGTAAATGTCCGCCGGAAAATAAGCCTGATGCTGGCCATTTGTAGCCGCAGCTGAACCATCAGGCAGGATATTTATCTGCTCCTGTGAATCAGCCCATTGCCCGTTTTGGTTATAACAAAGCCCAGAAGCCATTTCTGTGTAATGATGAACCTGCGGAATGGTCTGCCCGCTTGGGGCCAGCTGATACGATGTCCATCCCCAAACGCGGGAATTGGCGTCACGGGAGATAATGACCGGCGGTGTGGATGCAGGGATTTGGGTTGTTTGAATACTGGTAGCCGTTTGTCCCCAGCATAAGGTGTGAAAGGTCAACAAAAAAGCAATAGTACCAAGATAGGGAAATTTTTTCATAGGATTTAAAAGACATCATCGATTTCGACGTAGCTACATCCGAAGTACAATTTCATTTCGGCGATTTTAAAGAAGAAGGTTGGACAAATGTAGTCCAACCAAAATTTTTTAAGAGAAACTAACTGCATTTTTTTGGCGGAATGAAAAAACATTGAAGAGCCAATGGAAACGTCCCATCGGTTTTGCACCGCACCGCTTTTGCCTGGGTAAATGACATAAGCCGTCGCTGCTGCCAACACATAGGAAAATTTTCTGAAGCAAGACACCTGTTAGGATTTCTCTCTAGTGTTTCCATTTAATTCTCACGTCTGAACGAGAATGTACAGAAAATTATTCACAAGTATCTGCATTTCACATTGTTGTAACAATTAAGCATTTTAGATTTTCAAACTAAATTCAATTGATTTTTAAATAGATCTAGTCCGCTTCTAGCATGATGACCCTTTAATGATGATCTTACAGCCAAGATGCGGTAGGAAATAGCGGTAGGAAGTTTCAGATTTTTATATAAAACTTTCTGGTACACAGTGAGAAAGGTCAAAGTACGATGCGGTTTCGGGGTAGGGACCGGAGTATAGCTCAATGGCAATCACAAGGCGGGCAGCCCAAGCCTGATTCTCGACCCTGACCGCGCCCTCTTGTGAAACAGGCTTTCGAGCAATACGCGCGCGGGGTTCACACAAAGAAACAAGTTCTCGAACAGGTAACGGCGGCTGGATTGAGAACTCAACACGGCAAACGAGTTTCAAAAAAAACATTCGACCAGCTATTGAGAAAACCCGTTTATGCCGGATGGATTCAGGTTGACTGTTGGCATGAGCGCGTGAGCGGCGATTTTGAACCGCTGATTAGTCAGGAAATTTTCAATACGGTGCAAGCTCTTTTGAGCGGCAAGCGCGTGAGCGTGACACCGCGCCTGCGCAGCAACCCTGATTTCCCGTTGCGTCATTTTGTAAAATGTGGATGTTGCGGCAAGCCACTTACCGGCAGTTGGTCAAAGGGACGAAGTAAGCTGTACGCGAACTATTGTTGTCAAAATGCACAGTGCAGAGGCGTTAACATTCGCAAAGAAGTTTTGGAACATGGATTTGTGGAATTTTTGGAACGTGCAGCCAAAGCCGGAATACGTCAAGTTGTTCAGTGAAATTGTGCTCGATGTGTGGAAAGAAAAACAAGCACAGAACCTCACGTTGAGCAATAGCTTGAAACACCACATTGAGGCTTTGAACCAGCGCAAAGACAAGCTGTTTGAAGCCAGATTTTATGAGAAGGCGATAGACCATGAAACCTACCAACAGCAACTCGACAAGCTCAATGCTCGCGGAGATGCAGGAACATGATGCCAAGCTCGAAAGTTACGACGCGGATGCTGTGCTGAATTTTGCAGGACATGTCATTTTGAACCCCGCGCGGTTATGGGCAGAATTTTTAAGTGACCAGAAACAACGGTTGCAAAAGGTGCTTTTTCCACAAGGCGTCACATTTGCTAATGGGATTTATCGAACCACAGAAACGTGCTTATTTTTCAAGCTGTTGCAGGAATCAGAAGGCCAAAAAACTGGTTTGGCGACCCTAACGGGAATCGAACCCGTGCATCCACCGTGAAAGGGTGGTGTCCTAACCGCTAGACGATAGGGTCGTCAGAAACAAAGATTATAACCGCGAAAGCTGAATTGTCACGCCCTTTTCTGATTCAACTATGTCCGCTTTTTATATTTAAGAATGTTACAACATTGTTACTGGTAAAATCCCAAAAATGAGCCATGTTTACTTATCGCAGCCCATCGTGGCTCAACCGGATCACCGGAAAAGGAGAAATGGAGGAACAATGATAAGCATGTTAGCAAGTGAAGGAATAAATCGAAAACCCTTCACCAAAGATTTTTTGTATGGCCGCCGGGCGCGCCGCGCTGAAAATGTCATGATCCGGCCATACAAGCCCGAAGACCGTTCCGCCATCCGCCGCATCTGCTGCGATACCGGCTTTCTGGGCAACCCCATCGAAACCATTTGCAGCGACCGGGAAATTTTTGCGGACCTTTTCGCCGCGCCTTATTTGGACTATGGCGCCGATTGGGCCTGGGTGGCTGAAGCCCGTGGCCGCGTGGTCGGTTATTTACTTGGTTCGGTCTCACCCTATTTCAACTATACACTTCTGTATTCCGGGTTCCAGACGACAATGAAAATGATGACTCGCGCCGCGACCGGCCGCTATGCGCGCCATCCACGCACGCGGCACTTCATCCGCTGGCTGCTCATGAATGGCTACCGCGAACAACCCCGCCATCCAGATAACGCCGCGCATTTGCACTTGAACCTTGAAAAATCCTACCGTGGCCGCGACCTGGGACTGCGCCTTTGGCAGGCGTACGAGGAACAATTGGCCCGCGCCCGCATCCAGAACTGTTACGGCGCATTTTTTTCCTGGCCCCAGCGCCGCCCCGAATCCGTTTATTCGCGTCTGGGGTTTTCTGTCTTTGACCGCAAGTTAACCACCATATTTTCCCCGGAAATTCCCGATCCCGTGGAAGTCGTCTGCGTCCATAAAAAATTGGCCGCATGAAAAGAACCATCTTCACCCTGGCTGAAGCGCGTTCAGGCACGCTCTACCTCCGCAATCTTTTCCACCTGAATGCCCGCGATTGTGACTGCCGGCATGAGACCTTTTTTGACTTTGGAAGAAATCCCACCATGTTTGGCCCGGCCATTTACGATGCCCATGCAGGACGCATCGAAAAAATCAGGGCGCGCCTGGAAAAGAAACGGCGTTACATCGAAGAGCTTCCTGGGTCGGTTTATTCTGAATCCAGTCATTCATTTTTGAAATCGGCATGGGTCGCCGCGCTCGAGTTTTTTCCAAATCTGCAGCTCATTCACCTGGTTCGCAATCCGCTCAAAGTCGCCGCCAGCGAGTCTTACCGCGAAATGTGGCGCCGCCGCGTCCACGCGCCTTTCCATTTTTACCAAGGCGACGATGGCCAGCGCCATTTCGCCTGGGCGCTCACCGGCAATGAAGAAATTTTCCAGCATTTCCCGGGCGAAAAATTGACCCTCTTTCAATGGTACCTGGTTCAATGGATTGAAATCGAAAACCGGGCGATGAATTTTTTGGACAACCACAAGTTACACGACTGCTGTTTCACCCTTGATTCCCCCCGCGACCTGAACGATGCCGGTAAAATCCGTGATATGTTTGATTTCCTGCGGATAGAAACAAAACAAAAAGAAATCGTTTTTGGCGGGCGCAAAAACAAAAGCATTGGCTACCTCCCCACGACGGGGAGTGAGGCCGATCTCCAGTTCGTGCTCCAGCGCCTGCCTGAGCGCTATTTAAGAATCTTCCAGCACAAACCTTATTCTGATTTCAGTTGGGGCACCCTCCTGCAATTCAAGCCCAAGCCGGTTGAACCCGCTTCGGCCATCAGCGAATTGTCGCTTGCCCGGCTGCCGTTCTGAATTAACCTGTTAAGGTGACTTGGTTCACCGACCGGCATCTATTCCTGCTCGCCGTAGTTTTTTATGGCCTGAGCTCCGCGTATTCGGTTTTCCTGTGGCGAAAAGGCTTTCGCACGGATGACCGCGCGAATTACTTCCTGCTTCTCACCGCGTTCATACTGCACATGTCTGCCATGTTTAAACGCGGTTTTTCGATTAATGCCTGCCCCGTGAACAATCTCTATGAAGCCACGCTCTTTATCGCCTGGGGCATCGCCGCTGCCTATCTCATCCTGGGAATTCTGCCGCGATTACGGTTCCTCGGCGCGTTCGCGTCCCATGTCCTCTTTTTCCTGGGCGTGTTTGCGCTGATGCCCGCGCTGGATCCGCCCCACACGGCAAAGCCGGATTTTTCCGGCACGCTGGTCAGCCTGCACGCCGTGTTCATTTTGCTGGCCATTGGCGCGTTTGGATTGAGCGCCGTTGCCGCGCTCATGTTTTTAATCGAAGAGCATGATTTAAAATTCCATAAACTTCGCGCGATCTTTTCCCTCCTGCCTCCCATCCAGCGGCTTGAGCGCGTCATGAATGGACTTTTGCTTTGCGGCACGGTTCTCTTCACCGCCGGCCTTGCCCTCAGCCCATTCGTGCTTAAACAAAAATACGGCGTCTGGGTTAAGAGCGACCCGCTGCTGGATTATTCTGTGTTTATCTGGCTGTTTTATCTCGGCCTGCTGGTTTCCCGCTGGAAATTCGGCCAGGGCGGCCGGTGCTTTGCCTGGAGCACGGCGGCCAGCTTCGCTTTTATCATCCTTACATTCTGGGGCATCTTTTTGCTTTCACCCGTCCATCATCCATGAACCAAACGACTTTTCCCGCATCATAGCTTTACCAATGAACGTTGTCGTCATCGGCTTGAGCCATCACCTGTCGCCCGTGGAATTAAGGGAACGGTTTGCTTTTGCCGAGGCCAAAATTCCCGGCGCACTGGCCAAGTTGCGCGAGTCGGGCATCGCCGGGGAAGTGGTCATTCTTTCGACCTGTAACCGCGTCGAAATTTATGCAGCCACTCCCCTGCCCCCGGCCAAAGCATTTTCCGAATTAAAAGATTTTCTCATTCGAAACGGTGGGATGGCCGACGATACTAAAACCGCTTCCACGCCTTCTGAAATTTATACACTCGCCGAGCCCCAAAGCCTCAAGCACCTGTTTAAAGTCGCTTGTGGCCTTGACTCCATGGTTCTCGGCGAAACTGAAATTCTTGGCCAGCTTAAAGACGCCTACCAACTGGCGCAAACGCACAAACATACCGGCGCAAAATTGAACAAGGCTTTTCAACGGGCATTTCACGTCGCCAAGCACGTCCGCACTCACACCAACATCCAGCGCGGCAGCGTGTCTGTGGCTTCCGTTGCGGTTGAACTCGCCGAAAAGATTTTCAGCTCACTTCCGGAACGCCAGGCGCTCATCATCGGTGCCGGCGACACCAGCGAAAAGGTTGCACGCGCATTGTTTTCGCGCGGTGTCAAAAACATCATCGTGGCGTCCAGGAGCGTTGAGAAGGCGGAGATCCTTGCAAAGGAATTCAGTGGCCGCGCCGTCCAATTCGAGGATTGGGCGCAGGAGTTTGAGAAGATTGATATCGCCATCAGCAGCACCTCCGCCCCGCATCACATCCTGAACCGGGCCAAACTCGAACCACTCATGAAGCTTCGCAAGCAGCGTCCGCTGCTCCTTATTGACATCGCCGTCCCGCGCGACATCGATCCCGCCGTGAACTTCCTCGACAACGTCTATCTTTATAACATCGACGATTTGCAGGCCATTGCCGACGACTATCTGAAACAGCGCAAAGAGGAAATCGTGCAGTGTGAGAATATTATCGCGGAGAAAATAAAACCGTTGCTCGGCACAACGAGCTTTCGGCCAAACACAACTCAGCCGGAATTTTAGACGCAACACGCAATACGTAATACGAGCTCCATGCCCGAAAATCCCATCATCATCGCCACGCGCGGCAGCGCACTGGCGCTCGCCCAGGCCAACTTCGTTGCCGCCCAATGCCGGACGATTTTCCCGCGCCTGCGCTTTGAGTTGAAGATCATCAAAACGACTGGCGATAAAATGCAAACATCGTCGCTCACTAAAGGAGACCTTCCCAAAGGCCTGTTCACAAAGGAACTGGAAGTTGCGCTCGTTAAAGGCAAAGCGGATTTGGCAGTCCATAGCCTGAAAGATTTGCCCACTGATTTGCCGCCTGGTCTCGTGGTTGCGGCCACACCCAAACGCGAAAATGTCCGCGATGTCCTGGTTTATCGTTCGGCTGAATACCTGGCCAATTTTGATCCGAAAGAATCAGTCGATTGGTCACCCGGCCAAAGCCAGTTGCAAGGTTTCAAGGCCCACTGCACCCTGCGCGATTTTCCCAAAGGCGCAACCATCGCGACCAGCAGCACGCGCCGCAAAGCGCAATTACTCGCCGCCCGGCCCGATTTAAAAGTCGTGGAGATTCGTGGCAATGTCCCAACGCGTTTGCAAAGGGTGGCCGAACGCGGCGAGCTGGACGCCACGGTCCTGGCACTCGCCGGGCTGGCGCGGCTCAATTTCAAAATCCAACCGGACGGCACATTGACCGGCGATGCCGTGCCGGACGGCCTGCTGGCCACTGTGGTGGATTTGGATGTCATGCTCCCCTGTGTCGGCCAGGGAGCGATTGGCGTGGAAATACGTGCCCATGACGAACGCATCGCCAAAATCTGCGAACGCCTGAATCATTACAACACCTTCCAATGCGTTATAGCCGAACGCGCCTTTCTCCGTGCCATGGGCGGCGGCTGCCAAAGTCCCGTAGCCGCTTATGCGGAAGTGATTGGGGACAAACTCTCCATGCGGGCGGTATCGTTTATCAATGAAACGGTTCGCCGCGCGGAAATGAAAAGCCCGATCGGTGAGCCGAATGAATTAGGCGAACAAATCGCCGCGGAGTTGAAGTAACAGCCTGAATGCAGGAAATAAAAAAGCCCCGCAAACTTGCGGGGCTTGAAGAAAGTACGTAATCGGCTTAAGCATTGCGGCGGCGGAGGAACAGCATCGAGATGCCGCCCAAACCTGCCAGCGCGAGCGTGGTGGGTTCCGGAACAGCAGTGGGGGTTAAGCTAATGTCGTTAAAATACCCGCCGTTACCAGTGCCGTCGCCATTCGCGATGATTCCCAGGCGCCAAAATGTTTCTGCTCCTGCACCTGAATCAAAAGTAGGAAACGCCGTAGCAAGGTTAATGCTCACTGAACCCGAGATAGTCTGGCCGCTGGTCAACTGGGTGCCGTTCAATTGCACCTGGTTAGGGCTGCCGTAGCTCTGCTGATAGTAACCACTGCCCGAGTTGAGAAAGAAGCCGAGCTGCAGGTAACTCGCGCCCGTAATGTTGGCCGTATTCACGGACCAATTGTAGCTAAGGGTGTAAGCGGAAGGGTTGATCAGCGCCGCCTGCATTGCCGCATTGAAACCGGCCGGAGTGCCGGTATAGCCGGAGGCCACGTTGGCGACCTGGAAACCGCCAACCGGGGCAAAAATATAATTGGCGCTGTTAATAGTTGAGACGGTCAGAGGCGTGGTGCCGCTGAATCCCCCGGCAGACCAGCCTTGATTGGATCCGCCAGCGAAATCGAAAGTAACTGATTGGGCCTGGGTTTCAATGGCCGCGAGACTAAGAAGGGCGACCGTTGCCACTAAAGTTAGGTTTTTCATTTGAATAAGTGAGGGTTTATTCGTTCTAAGGTTTTAATTTTAAGGGTTGATAAAAGCAAATTACCAGAAATTGTCAGAGAAAGTACATGGATAATGCTATGAGGATGTCATCAAAATAGGGGACAAACGGCGACTTGGAAGACTGGCAGGCATCAATAGCATTATCACGTAAAAGGCTTAACATCCTTAACATTGTTGATTACCAGGCATTTAAGGCTTAACACCATCCTTAACAAATTGGCATTTAGACTTAACATTGTTGATAGCCAAGGACTTAAGGCTTAACATTATGGTTAGTGGAGTCATGGTGCCTGTCAAAATGAAAAAACGGCGCGGATTTTCATCCGCGCCGTCGTTTGAAAAAATGTTTGTTTAGCTAGCCGCTTCCGCCGGCTGGCCGGCGTGTTCGGCCTTCATCAGGTTCGAGATATGGACGGTCCCTTCGCGTTCCACAATCGCCCCGTTCGGGTTCTGCTGGCTCTTGCGCGTATGGCGCTTGATCATGTGCAGGCCTTCAACGATGGCCCGCTCGGTTTTGGGAAACACGGCGATGATTTTGCCGCGCTTGCCCTTTTCTTTGCCGGACAGCACGACTACCTCGTCGCCCTTCTTAACGTGACATTTCATAAATCAGATGACCTCCGGCGCGAGCGAAATAATTTTCATGAACCGTTTTTCGCGCAACTCGCGCGCGACCGGCCCGAAAATACGCGTGCCCTTCGGGTTCAATTCCTTATCAATGATCACGCACGCATTGCGGTCGAACCGCAAATAGGAACCATCCGTGCGGCGGATGATTTGCCTAGTGCGCACGATCACGGCGTCATGGACTTCGCCTTTTTTCACCGTGCCATCCGGCGCGGCGTCTTTGATATGCACCTTGATGACGTCGCCGATGCCGGCGTAACGCTGGTTGCGGCCGAGCACGCCGATCGCCCAGGCGATCTTGGCACCGGTATTATCCGCAACGTCCAAACTGGAACGAACTTGCAACATAAAATCTTTTAAGCCGCGATGGTTTCCTGCTGGTTGCGCTCAACCACTTCGACGAGCTGCCAGCGTTTTAATTTCGACATCGGGCGGGTTTCCTGGATGCGCACGGTATCGCCGATTTTGGCCTCGGCCTTTTCGTCGTGCGCGTAAAACTTCTTGTAGGCGGTCACGATTTTCTTGAACTGGGGGTGCGGGAAACGGCGCTGGACGCGCACCACGATCGTCTTGGCCATCTTGTTGGAGACGACTTCGCCCACGCGTTCCTTGCGGTTGCCGCGCGGTGCCGCCGTTTGTGAATTTTTAGTTTCTTCAGCCATATTTTCGTGCGCTCAACTATTTCGCTTTGTTTCTCAATTCGGAAATCCGCGTTTCCACCCGGGCGATGTCCTTGCGCAAGGTGCGCAGGCGCGCGGGCTTTTCCAATTGCGCGCTCGCCTGCTGCAAACGCAGGTTAAACATCTCATGGCGCAAATCGCGGCCCAGCGCCGACAATTCCACCAGCGTCGCGTCTTTAATTTTCGAATCGGAATACTTCATAAAATCACTTCGCTATCAAGCCAGGCCGTGACGCGAGATAAAGCGCGTCTTAATCGGCAGCTTGGTGGCGGCCAGGCGCATGGATTCACGCGCCACCGCTTCGGTCACACCGTCCACTTCGAACAGCACATTCGCCGGGCGAATGACTGCCACCCAGGATTCCAGGGGCGCTTTGCCCTTGCCCATGCGCGTTTCCAGCGGCTTCTTGGTGAACGACTTTTGCGGGAAAATGCGGATCCACATTTTGCCGTGCCGTTTCATATTGCGGGCAATTGCCACGCGGGCCGCTTCGATCTGCTTGGTATCCATCCAGCAGCGTTCCAGCGCCATCAATCCATATTCGCCGAAAGCCACCGTGTTTCCGCTGCGGGCAGTGCCCTTGCGGCTGCCGCGGTGCATTTTGCGATATTTTACTCTTGCCGGTTGTAATGGCATAAAATCTTAAAATTAAGTCGTCGCTGCCGGGATCGGCGTTTCGGCCGGGCGTTGTTCCTGTTTCTTTTGCGGCTTATTTTCACCGCGGCAAATCCAGCACTTGATGCCGAGCTTGCCATAGACCGTTAACGCTTCCGCGAACCCGTAATCAATATTCGCGCGCAACGTATGCAGCGGCACGCGGCCCCAGTGATATTGTTCCACGCGCGCCAATTCCGCGCCGCCCAGGCGGCCCGCCGCGCGCACTTTGATGCCTTCCGCGCCAAAATCTTTGGCCGTCTGCAACGCCTTTTTCATCGCCCGGCGGAACGACACGCGGCGTTCCAATTGCAGCGCGATGTTCTCGGCCACGAGCTGGGCGTCCAGTTCCGGCGTCTTGACTTCAACAATGTCGACGTACACTTCCTTGCCGGTCTTGCGGCTGAGTTCTTCCTTGAGCTTGTCGATTTCCGCGCCTTTGCGGCCGATAACGACACCCGGACGGGCGGTCAAAATCGTCACGCGGCAGCGGTTGGTCGCGCGCTCAATCAAAATCTTCGGCACGGAGGCCGTTTCCAGTTTCTTCTTCAGGAGGGTGCGTATCTCGCGGTCCTCGTTCAGCAACTGGCCAAATTCTTTCTTATTGGCGTACCACTTCGAGCGCCAGTCTTTGTTGACGGCGACGCGCAGACCGATTGGATTTGTTTTTTGGCCCATATTATTCGTCTGACAAAGTGATTTTTACGTGGCAACGGCGCTTGATGATCGGGCCGGCGGAACCACGCGCCTTGGGAGTGAACCGCTTGATGCTCATGG
>DATJXK010000199.1:0-13438 GCA_035500235.1 Pseudomonadales bacterium
AAAAGGATTTCAATGCTGAAGGACCTCTTACTGAATAGGTTTGGATCACTTCCATTGTGTCTATAGCCGTCGTTTTCATTGCCAGTAAATTATTACTTGGTGATTTTTCCATTCCCGGGGCAGCCGATGGCGCCGGCACACCCCTGGCCAATCTCTGGTGGGTCCTGGGCGGAATTATTTCCTGCGGCATCCTGGCCGCTGCGCTCATCATGGAATTTACGAAAATTTTCGTCAGCACCAACTCCCGCCATGTCCGGGAAGTGACCACGGCGTCCGAGCAGGGGGGGCCATCCCTGAACATCCTGTCAGGGTTTGTCACGGGCAACTTCTCCGCGTTTTGGATGGGTCTCGTGATTCTCGCACTGATGTTCGTCGCTTATTTGTTTTCGCAACAGGCCGATCTGCTCGCCCTTATGCCCGCAAGTTTTTCCTCGGCGGCGCCTATTTTCGCCTTCGGCCTGGTAGCTTTCGGTTTCCTGGCCATGGCGCCAGTCATCATCGCCGTAGACAGCTTCGGCCCGGTAACGGACAATGCCCAATCCGTGTATGAACTGAGCCGCATCGAGTCGCTGCCCAATGTCAGTGCAGAAATTGAAAAACAATTTCAATTCAAACCCGATTTTGCGAACGCCAAGCATGAGTTGGAAAAGTACGATGGCGCGGGAAATACTTTCAAAGCCACGGCCAAGCCGGTCTTGATCGGCACGGCGGTCGTCGGCGCGACGACCATGATTTTCGGCATCATCATGTTGTTGCAACAAGTGAATGGCGATGTCATTTCCAACCTGAGCCTGGTTAAGCCGCAAATTGTGTTCGGGTTACTGATGGGCGGCGCGGTCATTTATTGGTTCACCGGCGCCAGCACCCAGGCCGTCGTCACCGGCGCGTACCGCGCAGTGGTTTTCATCAAAGAAAATCTCGATCTTAAGAAAGAAGCCGCGTCCATCGAAGACAGCAAAAAGGTCGTCGAAATTTGCACGCGCTATGCCCAGCGCGGTATGATTAACATTTTCATCGTGGTGTTTGCTTTCGCACTCGGTCTTTCCTTCTTCAATCCTTATTTTTTCATTGGCTATCTGATTGGCATCGCTTTTTTCGGGTTGTTCCAGGCTCTCTTCATGGTCAATGCCGGCGGCGCGTGGGACAATGCCAAGAAAATTGTCGAAGTGGATTTGAAGCAGAAAGGAACAGATCTGCACGCTGCCACGGTCGTAGGCGATACCGTCGGCGATCCTTTCAAAGACACCAGTTCTGTGGCGATGAACCCGGTCATCAAATTCACCACCCTGTTTGGTTTGCTGGCCACAGAAATCGCTGTCACACTTACCAACCAAACGGTAAAGACAAGCATTGGCGCGTTCTTCTTCATCGTGGCTTTGATTTTCGTTTACCGCTCGTTCTATGGAATGCGCATTCCGCAGGACAAGGCGATGTCGAAATAAAACTCGAAAATCTCCCTGCCTCTTACCAAACTGAGTCATGTCTGTGATTCAGCGTCAGATACAAGTAGGTTGGCCATTGCGGGTTTTCTTTACGGAAGACGTCTTCGCACCGGATAATTTGACGCTACGGGATGCACTCGTGGATGCTGAACCGCGAAAAGTGCTGGTCATCATTGAAGATTCCCTCGGCCAGGCGCGCCCCGCCCTGGAAAAACAGATCGAACGCTACTTTTCGACATACGCGAAGGAACTGCAACTTGTTCGCACACCGCTGCCGGTCGTCGGCGGCGAACAATCAAAAAATTCCATCCCGCTCGTTACCGAAATTCTTTCACACATTGACCGGCACCATATCGACCGCCATTCTTATTTGATTGTCGTCGGCGGCGGCGCGCTGCTCGACGTGGCGGGATTCGCCGCAGCCATCGCGCACCGGGGCGTTCGGCACGTCCGTATTCCCACCACCACGCTGGCGCAAGCCGATTCCGGCGTTGGCGTGAAGAACGCCATCAACGCTTTCGGAAAGAAAAATTTCATTGGTACTTTCGCGCCGCCGCATGCGGTTATCAATGATTTTAACCTGCTGGCCACGCTTACACCGCGCGATATGCGCGCGGGCTATGTCGAAGCCGTAAAGGTCGCCTGCATCCGGGACAAAGATTTTTTCGATGAGATCGAGCAGTCCGCGGACAAACTCATCGAATTTGAACCCGACGCAATGAAGCGATTGATCCGCCGTTGCGCCGAACTTCATGTGAATCACATCGCATCCGCCGGCGACCCGTTTGAAACGGGCTCGGCGCGTCCGCTGGATTTCGGCCATTGGGCGGCGCACAAACTGGAACGACTTTCCCGTTTCACGATCTCGCATGGCGAAGCCGTGGCGATTGGCATCGCGCTGGACGTGGTCTATTCACGACTGGCTGAGTTGCTCGATAAAAAGTCATGCGACCGCATCCTTGATTTGCTCGAATGGCTTGGTTTCAAACTCTACACCGATGAGTTGCTGGATAAAGACAGGGACGGCGAATTGCAGATCCTCAGCGGCCTGGAAGAGTTTCGCGAACATTTGGGCGGTAAATTGACGATTACACTATTGAAAGGAATTGGTGAGGGGGTGGAAGTCCACAAAATGGATTCCAAGAAAATTGTCACGGCTATCCAAAAACTTCGCCAGCGGCAAAAATGAACCGGTTAGCCGTCATCAACGTCGTTGGCCTGACGGAGGCACTCATCGGCGATAAAACACCGCGTATCGCGGGTTTTCTCAAAGGCGGTGCGCTGGCGCAAATTTCACCGGCTTTTCCGGCGGTTACCTGCACCGCCCAATCCAATTACCTCACCGGAAAATTGCCCGCGCAACATGGTATCGTTGGCAATGGCTGGTACAACCGCGAGCTTGCCGAAGTCCATTTCTGGAAGCAATCCAATCACATTGTGCAGAGCACAAAAATTTGGGATGCGCTGAGATCTGCAGCGCAAGGAACGACCATCGCTAATTGCTTTTGGTGGTACAATATGTTTTCGAGTGTGGACTATTCTATTACCCCTCGCCCGATTTATCGCGCGGACGGAGGGAAAATTTTTGATGTCTATTCGTGGCCTTATTCCATCCGCGAGGAAATAAAAAAGGATCTTGGGGAGTTCCCCTTTTTTGGGTTTTGGGGTCCGGCAGCGGGCATCAAGACGCCGCAGGGCGCAGCCGATGGCGCGACGCGCTGGATTGCTGAATCCGCCAAATGGATGGAGCAGAAATTTTCTCCCACGCTGAACCTGGTTTATCTACCACACCTGGATTATAACTTGCAACGTTACGGACCATTTACTGCCAGCGGCGAGATTAATCCTGCCATCATTCCTGATTTGCAGGCGATTGATTTGATCGTTGGCGATCTGATTGATTTCTTTGGCAAGCGCGGCGTCCAAATCGTTTTGCTTTCGGAATACGGCATTACCAATGTGGATGCGCCTATCCATCTCAACCGCATTTTCCGCCGGCGAGGCTGGCTGACGGTGAAGGACGAAGTGGGAACGGAAATCCTGGACGCGGGCGCCAGCAAAGTTTTTGCGGTAGCAGACCATCAGATCGCGCATATCTATCTAAATGACCGCTCACTGGAAAAACCAGTGCAGGAGGTTCTGGAAAAAACTTCCGGCGTCGGAAGAGTCATGGGCGATGCGGAAAAAACAGCAGCGGGCATTGCCCATGCGCGCGCGGGTGATTTCATTGCCGTCGCCGCAGAAAGCGCGTGGTTTAGCTATTACTATTGGGATGATGACGCACGCGCACCGGACTTTGCGCGTACAGTAGATATTCATCGCAAACCCGGTTACGACCCCGTGGAACTTTTTCTCGACCCAAAGATCCCGCAGCCCAAACTTAAAATCGCGTGGCGGTTGCTGCAAAAAAAACTCGGCTTCCGCATGTTGATGGATGTGATTCCCCTCGATGCCACGCTCGTCAAAGGCTCGCATGGGCGACGGCCAGCGGACAAAAAACATTGGCCGGTCATCATCACGGAAAAGCCGGGCGGTTTAAGCGCCAGGCAAATCGAGTCCACCGAGGTCTTTCAAATTCTGCTCCGGCATTTTGGCATAACGGCGTAACTATTTTACTCCACCATCGTAGGATGGCGGCACATCCGCAGGATCGCTGCCCCAAGTCGTGCTTGGTGTAGAGCTTACATCATAGAGCAATTTTCCATTGTGGCAGATGTCGTGGAAAGTGATCCATGGCTTGCTCCATTCTCTACCGTTGATCCGCAGGCTTTGCACATACGGGGCATCCATCGCCGCACCGTTGGCAGTGATGGTCACATCACCGGACCGCAAATGCAAAACTGCCTTGGGAAAGAGCGGACCACCAAGCACGAGGATGTCCGAGCCGGGCAGTTCGGGATACATGCCGAGTGCGCTAAAAATGTACCACGATGACATTTCACCTAAATCGTCGTTGCCGGGGTAGGCGGCCGGTTTGTCTGAATAAAGCTCATTCATCGCGCGGCGGACCACCGATTGGGTTTTGTAAGGCTGGCCCCAAAAATCATAAATCCAAGGCGTTTCCAGGCACGGCTCATTACCCAGCCAGGCGTGCGGAGAATTAAGTCCAGCGTCCAATTGGGTGAAGAATTCATCCAACCGTTTGATTGCCACATCCTGCCCGCCCAGCGTATCAGCAAGCCCTTTATAATTAAACGGCACCATCCAAAGATATTGTCCGGCCGTGCCTTCGACGTAAGCATCCGTGCCGCCGTACTTCCCGACGTTATTGGTAAAGCCAGGCGTCCACTCGCCATCGCGCCGGCGCATTTGGATATAGCCGGTTTTGGAATTGTAAAGGTTGCGCCAATTTTGAGCATGTTGTAACAGCATGGCGCTGTCGGTCTCATCACCCAACGCGGCGGCGAATTGCGCCAACCCGAAGTCTGCCGAGTCGTATTCCAACGTCATCGAAACGGGCCCGTAACCGCCTTTTTGATCCTGGGGCACATAACCCAGCTTCAGGTAATCGTCCAGTGCATCGCGCTCATGGGTGTTGCTCCGCGGCGCATAGACGGCGGGATTCGTCGCGGCGTTCACCAACCCTTCGAGTGCGGCGGACGTGTCAAAATTCGTCGCGCCGAAGGCGTAGAAGTCCGCGATGATGGGCGCCGCGGGATCTCCCATCATTACGCCGCTGTCCTCCGTCGTCACGCCCCAGCGGGGAAAGGCACCGCCCTGCTGATAATCATTAACGAGAGATTGCGCCATGTCCGAAGCCTCCTGCGGCACGAGCATGCCCAGCAACTGCGCCTCACTGCGATAAATGTCCCAGCCGGAAAAATTGGCGTACTGCACCCGGCCATTGGCGTTGTGCACCTGTCCGTCATAACCTGTATACTCGCCATTCACGTCCGAACATGTCGTCGGGCCAATAAACGCGTGATACAGCATCGAATAAAATATCCGCATCTCATTGGTTGTCCCGCCGCTGACCTGGATTTTGTTCAACCATTTGTTCCAGGTGTCTTCCGCTGACTTCACCGCGGCGTCAAAGTCCCCGGAAGAAAATTGATTCACCGGATTTTCCGCTTCGAGATTTGCGCGGGCATTATCAATGCTCACGTACGAAATCGCCACTTTGGCCATCACCATCGTATTTGTCTGCGTATCAAACGTCAGGAACGCACCCGTGGAAGAACTGTTATTGTTTGTGCCTTTGGGGGCGTAGGTGCCGCCGCTCCAAGTACCGTAACCGGTAAACGGACGGTCGAAAATGGCACAAAAATAAATCGTTCGCTTGTCGCGGGAACGGTCTCCCTGGCAGAAATAGCCGCCGATGGACCAGCCGCTGACCTCGCGCGCTTCTGGATTCACTGAAATATTCGCGTCGTCGGAATGATTTACATCGCTGGCGGCATTAATGGCGATGGCGGCCGTTTGGCCCGCAGGATACGTGAAGCGCCCGAAGCCCGTGCGCGTCGTGGTCGTCAATTCCACCTTGATGCCGTTGTCCAGTGCGACCGCATAATAGCCAGGGTGAGCCGTTTCGTTCGCGTGGGAAAACCCAGTGGCAAACGCCATGCGGTTACCGTTTGGCGACTGCGCGGCGGTCAAAATAGGCATGAACGAAAAATTCCCGCCATCGGGGCAGCCCGCCCCACTCAAGTGATCGAGGCTGAAACCTGAAATCTGGTTATCCGAATAATCATAACCGCTGGGCTTGGTTCCCGCCCCGCTGTCAGGGCTCCATTGAATCATGCCAAAGGGCATCACCGCGCCGGGGAAGAGGTTGTTATCGCCCCAATCTGCCGGATAATCGCCGGTCCCACAGATGGGATTGGCGAATTGAACCAGGTTTGGTTCGGCACTGACCGTCTTCGACACAGACTGAGCCGAGGAAGCAGCTTTTTTGGGTGACGAGCAGGACGTGACGCTTAGAAGCGCGCCTGCGAACAAGACCATTAGTCTAACAAGTTTCATCAAAGCGCAATTTGAAGCCGATACGCAATGATTTCAACTGGAATTTGACGGGAACCTTAAATGAGCCGGATTAAAAATCGGCTTGTATTGGTTTGGCTCCGGTTGGACTTGCTCACGGAGCGGTCATTTTATCACGGTTGATAGCCTTTGAGTGTAAGTTTGGGACCGAGGGATGTCAGCCACTGTTTGAGCAGATGATGTTTGCGTTCTGTTAATATGGAGAAGCCCCAGATGGCGGCCAAGATGACGATAAATCCTCCCACAAAAATCAACCAGGACTGTAGATGCAGAATGGATCCGGGCACGGATGCGGGGCGAAAATGGTTCAACAGGGCTCCCATGAAAATCACTACCGGAAAATGGCAGGCATAGAGAGTAAATGAGCTGGCGGCCAGACCGCGAATGCCTGGAGTCAACCAACCTGGCAGCGGAACCGCTCTTTTGCTCAATGACCACAAAAAAATGACGAACGCACCGGCCAGGATTGAATCAAGCAGCAGCGCCGCGTTCAGGGTAGTGAACCGGACCGAAGCGGCTTTGCAGCAGAACAATGCCAGGCAGAAAACCAGCCCTGCGCCCCAGGGTGGTGGCGACCATCGGGCCGGGATAAATCGTGGCATCAAGCCGGCCAGCCAGATTAGAAAATAGAAGTCCCGTTGCGGTCCCAGCATCCACAGCAAACCACCTGTTGTAGCGAAAGCAGCGATCCGACGCCATCCGTGAGCGCCCCGCCAGAGGGCCATTAACAGTGCGGGAAATAAAAAGTAGTACCAGAACTCGTTGGCGAGGCTCCACAACGGGCCGTTGCTGCCAAACACCGGAGTGTAAATTGTCTGGACGCATGCCAGGTTGCCCAAAAAGACCTGCCAGGTCAGCCCTTGCGACACAGGCCACCAGAGGATGCGCTGAAAATAGCCGTGTTCATAGATATCCGAAGCGTGAAGCCCATAGGTTCCGACTGCGTCCAAAACCAAGCCGAGCAATAATGCCGGAATCAGAACGGAATGGATGCGTGCCACGCGGGCAGCGGTATAAGGCCAAAGACGGATACCGCCGGTTTCCCGGAGTTCCGCCAATACGCTGCCGCCTACGAGAAAGCCGCTCAGTACAAAAAAAATCACCACTGCTTCATGAGCCAGGCTCGTGCTGAAATAAAAGGTCTTAACGAATATACCCGACAAGCCTGACAATTTGGGGTCCGTTTCAAAACATACCGGCCGAAAATGACCCATAAAAACTTCCACTGCGGCCAGTCCGCGAATGGCATCCAACCAGAGGGAAAGCGCCGGGCTAATTTTGTTCTGTGCGATCAATGGCATCGGGCCGTATCGAGCGGGGATTTTCCATTGGACCTTATGGTCATGGCGCCAATTAAGCCTTTCCGCGCGTTCGCGCGATTATCCTTCGATCCCCCGGCTTTGCAAGCCATATTGCTCTTGCGGCACGAACTATTGTGCCGTTTATGGGCCGACTGGGACGCCTTCGAAGATATTGCCCATGTAGACGGGTTTGCGGGAAGGGGCGAGCCACTGGTATCGGCTGGGCTGATTCCAGGCCCAAAGGCTGCCGTCGGCGGCGAGGGCGAGAGCGGGTCCGGATTCGAAGGAAGTCGGTAATAAAGCGACCCAATCAGAACGATGTCCCAGTTGAAGAGGATGAGTATCTTGTACCAATCGTTCAGGAGAAAACCGACCCATTGGATCTGCCCATACCCATTCCCAAAGTGTGCCGTCGCTGCGAATAGTGAATAGTGATTTGTCAAATGGCAAACGATTGCCCAGACCGGCGGCGACGGCTTCCCACTTCGAGTTTTTACCAAAAGGAACGCTTCCAAAATGGGGACGGTTTTCAAAAAGGGAAAATGACAGGTCACCGTTTGTGGAAAGCTCGATCAATCCAGCAGGAATATGGGCCTTTTGACAGGTGTCCGGCTTTTGGTGGATGGGAAATAATAGGATCATAGATTTCGTCTTGAACGATTGAAAATCTATCGTCCAAAGGCTTCCATCGTTTTTCCGCGCGCGCAGACCGGTTTCCGAACTAGAAAAAATATCTGTAAAATTGGTTCCATCCCGGATGGGATGTGGCGGGATTGAAAAATCTGGAGTTACTGTGAACCATAACGTTCCATCGTTCTTCAACAATAAAAAACCGGGCGGCCAATATGCGCCCGCAACACGCAGCCAATTGGTTTCGAAGCCTACCTGGGCCGATGGGCCGGGATACGTTTTAATACTCCACAAAGTCCCGTCCGATTTAACAGCGGCGAGTGAATTGCCGCACCAGGTTGCGGAGTTCCAGGCGGAACCGTCGAGGAAATTCCAGTGCATTAAAGAAAAATGCGTACTGCGGTTATTAACTTTTTCATCTGAGTGAATTTGCGCCGTCCAAATCCTTCCATCCGGCAAGTGAACAGAAATATTATTTAAGCTGGCAGAGAATTCCGGAAGGGCTGAAGCGCTCAAGCGTGCCGGACCGGGTGATGGCTCAAGGGGGGTCAAATATTCCCAAGTCCGGAAAAAAATTGCCGGAGTTAGGACGGAAATGCAGATGAAGGCGGCGAGAACGACCACAATATTATACCACCAGAGTTTTCGGCCCTGATGCAGCCATTTGAAATTCCAACAAATCAACCAGCCAAAGACGATAAGGAGAATGGGAAAGCTCAGATAATCTCTGAGAATTTCCGTCCCGGGCGGGTAATAAGCGAGCCAGAAGCCTGCTACTTCACTGGCCAGGATTCCCGTCACTATATACAGATAGATCGCAATAAAAGTGACGATGGCTGTGCCAATGGCCTGAAGGGTGGTATGCGTGGTGGAAGAGCCATAAAACGAAATGAAAAAGATGGCAGCCGCGACAAGGAAGATCCAGCCATTGACCGTTTTCATGGCCATGAGCAGGGGCATTGCGCCACCGAGAAGCAGGCTCAAAACCAAGGCGGCGGAAAATTTAACGAACAACTGCGCGCGGCGCGAGACCGGCAGGCACCATTGCGATTCCACAACGCCGAGGCGGCGTTCCTCGGCAATAGCGGCACAGCCAGTGAGCAACGGCACCAGGAGCCAGAGCAGCCAAATGCTTTCAAAGACGAATTGAACGTCGGGGTCTTGGAAGCGCGGATGAAATTTGAGGGTCACAATGCAGGCGAGATTCAATATGAGGAGAATTCCGGCTATCAACAGATTGACCTGATGCAACAGGATTTCTTTCCAACACAGGGCAAAAAACCAATGACGCGGCCGGAAGGCGAGGGAGGCATTCCCCAACCCGGATATTTTTTGGAACCCGGGCAATGAGATTTCGCCGCCGGTCCATTGAAGGTCCTGGCAACGGCGGAACAGGAACGCCGCGGCAATAAATCCGACGACCGAGTAGGCCACGAGCGCTATAACGATAATCCTATTTATGCTCTCGCCGGCATCAAGGCGATCATTGAACCAGGAGCAAATTCCGAGAACGATGGCCAAAGGAGTCAAAAGCGTGAACCAAAAAGCAGCGGTAACCTGCCGCAGGAGAAGCGTGGTCCAAAGGCCGCCGCTAGAAACAACGAGGACAGACAGCGTCAGGAAACCGATGGCTGAGTGAAATTGCCCGGATTCGGCTGAATGAAGGGGCTGGTTATAAGGAAAATAATCATGAAGATAAAGCTGGGCCAAAATGGAAACGGCGGCAGCGGCCCAGATAACCAGGAAGGCAATGAAGAGGATGAGAATTTTAGTGCGCCAAATTCGTGAACGTTCCATTGGCTGCGAAAGTAGAACAGTAAATGTGCCGTGGCTGAATTCCTGACCGAACGAGCTGAGGCCAAGTAATAGGATTCCGAGGGTAAACATCACGGGAATACCCGCCGTGACAAAGAAATCAATCAGCCAGCGGGTATCGTATGTATTCAGATTCCAAATCGTGCCGGCGACCCAAGCAGGAGCGATGGCCAGAATCATGGCGCCGATCCATGCGGGCAGAACGAGGCGGATTTCTTTTTTTATGAGGGGGTTCATGGCTTCTTCAGGGTTTTGGAAGCGATGAAAATTTCTTCGAGGGAAAGCGATTCGCAGCGCAGTTCTTCGGGTTTGAACTCGCGCAATTTTTCCAGGAGCGCCGAACTATTGCCATTGGCGAGGATTTCCATTTCGCGGCCGTCCTGGCGGACGTCCAGGACACCGGCGAAGTCTGAAAAATGCGGGGAGGGCGGCTGTGTAAAGCGGGCGCGGATTTTTTTGAAGCGGTCGCGGGCGGTGTCCGCTTCCATGGTCATGAGTTCGCGGCCATTTTCGATGATGGTAAATTCATCAATAAGGCCTTCGAACTCGGAAATGAGGTGGGTGGAAACGAAGATGGTGCGTGGCTTGCCGGCGGTTTCGCCGCCAGATTGGTAGGCGCCGATGACGGTCTCGATAAATTCGCGGCGGACGATAGGGTCGAGGCCGGAGGTGGGTTCATCGAGCAAGAGCAAGTCGGGTTCAGGACAAACGGCGCCAATCAGGGCGAGCTGGGTCTTCTGGCCTTTGGAAAGGGTGCTGGCTTTCTGGAGGGGATTAAGCTGAAAGCGGGCAAGCAGGCTGTCCTGGATGCCACGGTTCCAATGCTGCCGAAAGGAGGCGAGGTATTCCAGAGTGTCACGCACGGTCATCCAGGGATAAAACGCGACGGCATCGGGGACGTAGGCGAGACGGGATTTGACGGCGACTTCGTGACGCTGCGGGTCCAGGCCAAAGACGCGGACGCTGCCAGATGTAGGGCGAAGTAAATTGAGGAGGCATTTAATGGTGGTGGTTTTGCCGGCGCCGTTGCGCCCGAAAAAACCGTAACAGCGCCCGGGCCGGACGGTGAGGCTCAGCCCGTTGACGGCATCCAGCTTGCCGTAACGGCGGTTGAGGTTTTGGATTTCGATGACGTTGTCGCTCATAGATTATCCTTTGATGACTTTTCAGTTTCGCCGGCTTTGCGTTCAAAGAAGTCGAGGCGTTCGCGGATGAGGGCGAGAAATTCGTCACGCCCGACCTGCAGGTGATGGGCGGTGACGACGGCGGAATCGATTTCTTTTTGGAGCAATTTTTCGCGGACCTGTTTCTTGAATGGGGAATTGTTTTCGGACAGGAAACAGCCTTTGCCCTGGATGGTCTGGATGACGCCCTGGCCTTCGAGCTCGGCGTAAGCCTTGGCAATGGTGTTGCGATTGACACGCAACTGCTCGGCAAGCATACGAATGGGCGGCAGAGGTTCGCCGGATTTAAGGGCGCCGGAGGCGGCAGCGTAGCGGATTTGATCCACCAGTTGGAGATAAACCGGCGTGCCGGACTTGAAATCTATTTGGAACAGCATTTGCAAGTGTCCTATGACACTAGGACAGTTAGGCGCAGATGTCAATGGCGAAAATGAAAGAGAATTTAATTAGACCAGCTTATTTAAGTCGAGAGGCTGTAACTGCGACGAAGGGCAAATCGAACTGTCTATTAACCGGAGGCAGCCTAGTTTCCGTCGGCGATGGGGACTTTGGTAGTCTTGGAATTGACCTGGGCGACCGGGACGTCAATGCGCAGAAAACCATTCAGGTAAGCGGCCTTGGCGCGGGTCAAATCATAAGCGGGAGGAAGCTCGAGAATGCTTTCAAACGGGCCGTAGGAGATTTCCATGACAAGGAAGCTGCACTTAGGGGCACGGCAGCCGTCAGAGCGGTTTCCGGCAATGCGCAAGCGGTTGCCTTCAACGGTAATCTCGAGGCTATCGCTCTTCATGCCGGCCAATTCGACTTTAATTACCAGGCCTTCATCAGTGGAATAAACGTCAGTATTGGGGACCCAATGACCTGAGGCACCACCGCCGCGGCTGCTAACGGCAGAATTACGCGAAACAAAATGCACCGCCGAACTGGCTTTGATAACGGCCATGTTTAAAATAATAGTTCAAATACCGTGACAAGCAAGCTAAGACCAGCCTGTCATCATCTGGTGGAACATAACCGTAAATTGAAAACGTGCAAATGGAATTTGATTTTATTCGAAAAAGTAATGATTACACTTAAAACATGTATATTTACACGCACCGGGTGACGTACGCGGAATGCACGGTGGGCAACCATATTTATCATTCGCGCTACCTTGATTTGCTGGAGGCGGCGCGGGGAGAATTTCTGCGTTCACTGGGGACGACGGTACTACACTGGCAAAACCATGATGCGATCTTCCCGGTGGTGGAGGCGCATTTGCGCTACAAATATCCGGCCCGCTACGATGATTTATTGAGCATTGAAGTGCGGCCGACGCTGGCAGAAAAGATCCGGGTCAACTTTGGCCATCGTATCCTGAACCAGAATGGGAAGTTAATTTTGGAGGCGGAGACATTCCATGTCTGCACGGGCCTGGACGAGAAGCCCAAACGACTGCCTGAGGAATTGGTGGAAAAATTAAAAAAGCTCGGCGGCCCAGCCGAAGGTTAAAGGCGGGTGGCGGCGTTGGCGGAAAAATTCTTTTGGACAAACTCTTCGGTGCGGCGGAAGAGTTCCGCTTCCGGGATGTCCTGGATGCAAAAAGGTTTGGGAAAGCGGCAATAGTCAGAGCAGGGCTTGTAGGGGCATGACTTGCCTTCAATCCACTCCGCGCGGGGATGCAGGGGGACGAACCATTCAGGCAGTTGCGGACCAAAAATAGTAAAGGTAGGGACGCCGCAAAGCGCGGCGATATGTCCCGGTCCAGAGTCATTGCCGATGAGGACGCCGGCACGATCCGTCAAGGCAATCAGTTCGGCAACGCTGGCGGGTATGCGGACGCCGGTTTCGCCATTTTGTTTCCACCATTTTTCCTGCTCAGGATCGCAGGCAATTTGGACGGTGTAATTTTTTTCACGGAAATGGCCGGCCAGCTTGCGCCAGTTCTCCAGCGGCCAGACGCGGACCGGCAGTCGCGCGCCGGTATGCATCAAAATAGTTTTTTCACTTCTGGCCGGCGCCTCGGGCAAGTGGTCGTATGGGGGCAACTCAATTCCCAGCGCCTGGCCGGCGAGCCGCCAGCTTTCGTAGCGATGCGCCTCGGGAG